>JBIJDP010000041.1:0-9379 GCA_044344065.1 Opitutaceae bacterium | reverse complement strand
GCCAACTTCGGCATCGGCGGCGACCAGACCCAGCACGTCATCTGGCGCATCGAGCAGGGTGAGCTCGACGGCATCGCCCCGAAGGTCCTCGTCCTCATGCTCGGCACGAACAACACCACCTGGCACAACGCCGAGCAGATCGCCGCCGCCGACAAGAAGATCGTGGAGCTGATCCGCGCCAAGCTGCCGCAGACCAAGATCCTGCTGCTCGCCATCTTCCCCCGCGGTCTCGACCGGAACAAGGAGGGCTGGATCAACCCGAGCCCCTTCCGCATGGACAAGATCAACGCCGTGAACGCCGAGCTCGCAAAACTCAATGACGGTAATATGGTCCGCTTCCTCGACCTCAACGCAAAGTTCCTCGGGCAGGACGGCAAGATTCCCTACGGCATCATGCCCGACCAGCTGCACCCGAACGCCGCCGGCTACCAGATCTGGGCCGATGCCATGGCCCCGCTGCTGAAGGAAATGCTTCAGTAAGGGCGGACAGGAAATTCAATTCCCAGTATTTTACAGGAGGAAGCAGCGGGAGCAGAGTAATTCAGACCTCCGGTTTGACCTCTGCTATCTCTGCGACCTCCTGTAAAATTTCCGGTGCATTTTACCGCTGAGGTTCCAATCCGGTGGAACGCTAATCTGCGCTGATCCGCGCTAGATGTTTAGTCCCGGAAAGTGATGGTGCGGATTGTGAATAAAGCGTTCGGTCTCTTGCGACTTTTGCGCCTCTTTGCGGCCAAACTCTGCTCCCCCGGCTGCCTCCTGTAAAACTTCGCCCGTTACTTTTTGGGCAGCTCCATTTTCCCGAAAATCTCGGGATGCCCCAGCACCAGTCGCGTGAAAATCGCCGCATATTCGCAATATCCCTTCGGCCCGGTCGCATCCACGCGCGCCACCTGCAGAGGGTGATAACGCTCCTGCCAATACCCGCCATTCGCCAACCCGACCCGGGCAACCTTCACCGCAGACTCGTAAACCCGCTTGGTCTCTCCGCGCTTGAGGCACGCCTGCCATTCGAGGAACCACACGCGGCCCATCGCCGCGACGTCGTAGAGCGGACCCACCGGCACGGGGAAACCAACGTCCTCGTGCGATTGGTAGAACTCCCACTCCTGGTAGGTGAAGGGCTTCGACACCGTCTGCGTCGGCATGCCGCCGTGCCAGAAGGCCGGCTCGCCCATCATCCGTGGCCAGAGCGCATCCACCTGTGCAGGAGTCGCCACATCGTGTGCCACGGCTGCCCAGTTCACGTCGGACAGCCCGTGCAGGTCCACCACCCCGCGCTCGGGGTGCACGTACTCCGCGAAATGATCGCCGCACCAAAACACCTCGCGGAAGCGCGCGGCCAGGATCTCCGCCTCGCGGGTCCAGCCCTGGGCAGCCTCGTTCCGGCCAAGCGCGGTGCACAACGCCGCCAGGCCCCGGAAGGCGCGCACGACATAGCACTGCGTGACGCCGTCCCACTGGTGACGCGGGGCCATCTCAACGTAGAAACCCGCTCCGGCAACAAGCCCGTTGGGGCTCTTGCGCGAGAGGAGGTAACGCCCTGCGGCCTCGACGGCCGGAAGTTTTGCGCGCAGCCAGGTCTCGTCCGGCGCCGCGGTTTGCAGCTCATCGGCGAGGAGCACGAAGCACGTGGCTCCAAGGACCCCAAGCGGGTTGATCATCGCGATCCAGTGGCTGAAGAGGCCGATCCACTGGCGCTGCACCGCCGGATCCGCGGCGGTGCGGTACAGGAAAATGTCCTCGGGGTAACGCAGGCCCTTCAGGTAGGTATCCCAGCCCTCCGGCTTCGTCTCGGCCGGGAAGATCGCGAAGGGGCTGTTGCCGTCCGCGCGCTGCGAGGCCTGCACATAGTCGAAGTAATCCCGCACCAATTGCGTGCGGCCGAGCAGCAGGTAGGCGCCGGCCATCTGCCATGAGTCGAGGCCGGGCCAGGTGTTCTCCTTTCCGAACCAGTGGCCGTCGGCCACGATCGTGAAGTGCCCTGGGTAGGCGTGCTCCGTTGCAGCGGGCGTGAGATTGAGCCGCACCGCGGCGTCGAGCGCCTCGCGAATGACGGTGGCATCGTCCTTGGCGGGAGCGGCCGCGGGTTCATTGCTCATGTGGACGCAACCTCCTCCGCGAAACGCAGGATTGCATCATCCGGCGCCATCGTAATCGGTACCGGCTTGCCGTGGCCCTTGCCGCCGTACGGGACGTTGGAGAGCGCGTTGTAGCAGCAGATGTAGGCGCGCCTCGGCTTTTCCGAAAGGTTGGCCTCCGAAGCATGAAACGTATTGCCGTGGAAAAACAGCGCGCTGCCCGCCGGAGCCTCGCAGTACACCTCGCCGAGCCGTTCGATGGCGGCGCGCACTCGCTCCTGGTCGGCGCCCGCCTGCCCGCCCACGCGGCCGTGATCGAACCGGCCCAGCAGATGCGAACCCGGTATGACCTTGAGGCAGCCGTTCGCCTTCGTCGCCGGATCGAGGGCGATCATGCAGGAAATCATGCGCGGATAGAGCACGCCGTCGCCGTACCAATAGCCGTAGTCCTGGTGCCATTCCCACGCCCCGCCCACGCGCGGCTCCTTGAGCATGACCTTGCTGTGCCAGTGGTAAACGTCCTCGCGCAACAACAGGCGCACGCTGTTCACCACCCGCGGACTCGTGGTCACGGCGCCAAACACATCGTCGCTCACGTCGGACCACAGCGAGAGCTTGCTCGCGAGGCCATTGGCATCCTTGAGGTCGAACCGGTGCTTCGTCGCCCGTCCTTCCTTCGTCACATTGGCCAGCAGGATTTCGATTTCCTGCGGCGTGAAAACATTCGGGACCAGCACGTAGCCGTCCCGGTCATAGGCTTGGATGTGTTCCAAAGTCAGAGTCTGCATGGGGTCCGCGGAAACTAGGCGGTGGCCCGCCCCGCTCAACAACGAAACCGAAGATCGAAACCTGAAGATTGAAACCTGAGACCTGAAATTTAGACCTCCGCCCACTCAGGTCTTAGGTTTCAGGTTTCACCCGCCTGGTCTCAGGTTTCGCTCTCCCGTAGGGCCGGCGCTCGAGCAGGACCGGTTCGATATGAAGCGCAAAGCCCAGCGCCAAGACCTGAATCCCTTAATTCCGACCTTCGCGCCTTCGCGTCTTCGCGCTTACCCATCTCCGCCCACTCAGGTCTCAGGTTTCAGGTTTCGCCTTTGCCGCGGTTGACCCTCCCCTGCCCTCCCGCCACGTTCACCCGCCGTGAGGACTCCCCCTGCCCCCGTCTTGGTGCTGCAAGGCACGCCGCTAGAACTCGGCCGGCGACACGGCGCCGCGGTGCGCAGCCAGGTGCACGCCAATGTCGCGGCGCTACTCGGCGATTTCCTCACCGGGGCCAATGCGGCACTCCGCGGCGAAATCCGCGCGTGGCAGCAGCGGTTGCGCACGTTTTGCTTCGACCACTGGCCGTGGCTGCAGGCGGAGATCAACGGCATCGCGGAAGGCGCGGGCATCGAGGTCGAGCTTGCCGAACTGCTGAGTTTCCGCGCCTGGCAATATAAAGCCTACCACGCCGGTGCGTGTTCGAGTTTCGCCCTGCCCGGCGCGGACGGGAAGATCATCACAGGTGGCACCCTCGATGATCCGCGTTTCCTCTACACCATTGCGCAGGTGCAGCCGGACCGTGGCCTGCGCTTCCTCAGTTTCCCGATCGCCGGCACGGTCTGGGCCAACCGCGGGATGAACGAGGCCGGCCTGGCCCTCGGCATCTCATCGCTGCTGTGCCCAGGCGTGAAGTTCGACCTGCACCGGCTCGTGCCAGTGGACCTGGTCTTCCGCGACATGCTCCAGTTCTGCAGCACGGTGGCCGAGGTGGAGGCGCGGTGCCGCCAATACGATTTCTTCTGCAACCTGATCGCCGTGGACCGTACGGGGGCGGTGTTCAGTTGTTCCAGTTACTGCGGCGACCGCACGGTCCACGCCGCACCTCAAGGTGTGGCTGCGCTCACGAACCATCCGATCGGCGGCGCGGATACCGCCCTGCGCTCCCGTGGTTTCCGCGGACCCGCACAGGGTTCCTACAGCGTGGAGCGCCTCGCACAGATCGCATCGTGGCAGGCCACGTACGCAGGTCGTGCCACCGTCACCGATGCGATCGCATTTCTCGGCGCACCCGCGCGATTCGGCGAGGTCAACAATCCCAATACGGCCTTTGCCACCATTGCCGTGCCGCAGGCCGACCCTCACACGCTTTGGATCGCGCAGCAGCCGGTGACGACCGAGGCGTTCAACGCCTTCGATGTGAGGACGGGGTTGGTGTGCTAGGATGACATACCCGTAGGGCCTGCGCTTGCGCAGGGCCGGTTTGTTCATCGCACGCCACTACCCTCACGAACGCCCATTGTCCTTCGCGGCCTCGCGCGAGCGCGAGCCCTACACAAACCAGTTTCGCCTTCCCGTAGGGCCTGCGCTTGCGCAGGGCCGGTTCGATGCTCCCACCCTACTCAACGGTCAGAGCCTGAATAACTTTACCCAGCCTAAACGGGCTTATACATCGGGTTACCTAAGGTAATAACCCCATCCGACAGCCCCCGGTGGATTGAGCAGCAGAAGCGTGATTGCCAATAAACTGCATATGGCAGGCTGCATGGCGCCCATTAACCGGCAAGAATTTGACCGGTGCAATTTCCACATGTCCCGTATTTTGCGGGGCATCCTGTTCGTTGGAGCCTTGTTGTGGCCCGGAGTGACCCGACTGGCGGCGGAGAACTACGAACTGGCCGTCGCCGCCAAGATGACGGAAATCAAATGGAAGCAGGAGGACCTGCTGGCCGCGCAGCGTGAACTCGCCATCCTCAGCCAGTTTCTCGACGGCTATAACGACAAGTCCACGCAGCTGAACAACGCGCGCGCGCAACTGGCCAGCGCCGACACGCAACTGGCTTCCATTCAGCAGGGCAACCTCGTGAAGCTGACAATCCGCATGGGCATCGAGACCTACAACACGGTCTCCGATACCATCAACCTCGGCAAGACCGCCGCCACCTCGCTCATCACCCACGGCGTCACCAACGCGGTCGGCGGCGTCGCCTTCGACCAACTCACCGGCAATCTGACCGACCAGGGCCGCACCGCCCTCGGCATGGACGCCGCCAGCCTCAGCACCCCGCGCACGGTGAAGATCCAGGCGGTGACCGCCGCGGCCCGCGCCGCCTATCCCGACCTCGCCCGCGTGCAGCAGATGCTGGCCATGAGCCTCGAAGGTGTGAAAGTCGCCGCCAGGATGGAAGACCCGCCGACCGAACTCGGCGACACGGGCGCCATCCTGCGCAAGAATATCATGGTGCGCGATGAGATCGCCGCCGCGCTCGCCAAGCTCGATGCCCTGGGCACGGAAACCACCGGGGCCAAGGAGGACGCGGACGCCCGGCTGCCCGCCGCGCAGGCGGACGTGGACCGGATCACCGCCGAACTCGCCACGCTCAACAACGAGCTGAATGCGTTGAAGACCCTTTGGAACGAATCGGAGGCCGCCGCCCGCGCCGCCGCCAATGCCGCTGCCATCGTGCCGCCCGTGAACCAGCCGCCGCCTTCCGTCTCGGTCACCCGCGGTGAAGTCGAGACCGACTGGGAATACGCCGTCCGGGTGCAGGCGGCCATCCTCGCCGCCGCCCAGGCGCGCTGGGATACCGAGTCTCCGTCCCTCATCGCGGCCATCGATAGCCGCAAGGGCCAGATCGGCTCCGCGCAAGGCACCCTCACCACGGCCGTCACCGACTACATCGAAACTCCCTCGGTGGCCAATTTCATCTACACCTATGGCGGAAATGGCAAAGTGGATGCCAACACCACCGCTTCCTACTCGGGATCCATCAGCAGCTACTCCTACCTCAAGACTGCGTTCGACGCCGTCAGCCCCGCCTCCGGCCTCCTGCCCGGCATGAACACGCAGGCCGAAGCCCTCGCCGACCAATACACCGCGCTGCACAACCTACAGAACCAACTGTATTCGCTTCAGCAGATGCTCTACGCCGCCGGCGGGGGAACCCAGCCTTCCTACTCCAGTGCCATGACCGATGTCGGCATGGGCCAGGGCGCGGCGGAAGGCCTCGCGGTTTCGCTCGACCAGTTGCGTGCCCAATTGCCCGAAGCCCTGGCCAATGCCCAGGCGCAGCTCGACCAGCTCTCCGCCGCGACCGAGGCCTGGAACTCCGGCATCAACACCGTGCACGCCGACCTCGATGCCAATCTCGCCGCCGCCCAGTCCGCCCTCGCCGAACTCATTGCCCGCGGCACGGCATGGGACAACGCCCTCGCCGCCGCGACTGGGCTCGTTTACCAGTCCTCCGACAGTTTCTCCTCCAGCCGGTGGGGCTACTTCACGGGCTACAATTTCACCCCCGTGATCCGTCATGAATTCAGCATGGGGTTGTATAAAACCGCGCTCCAGGCGGCGGTCGCCACCCCGGGCGACGCCGGCCTCACCGACGCGCTCGCCCTGCGGGCCAAGTACAACGCACTCGTCGCCGCGGCCCCGGCCCTGAAGGACGCCTACGATTCCGCCCTGCAGCGCTATCAGGCCGCCTATGCGCGTATCAGCGCCTATGCCGGCTTTTACATGAATTTTCCCATCCTGCTGGACTGGAGCAGCGCCGCCGCCTTCAGCTCCACCCTGCATCCCGTGGATGCGTCGGGCATCACCGACCAGCAGGCCCGCTTCCTCTCGCTCTACCAAACCAGCACCAGCAGCCATGTCACCAACCTCGCCGGTGGTGAACCGGACGTTGGTCAACCCGTGATCTTCTGGCAGGGCCTCCCGCGCCTGCGCCAGTTGCCCGACCCCGGGCTCGACGATCCGTCCGCTTATCTTCCGCACCGTTTGCTGGTGCAAAAGGAGATCGTGGTCAGCCAAGGTCCGAGCTGGATTCCCCTCGCTCCGGCATCCTTCGACGCCAACTACAACGCGGTGTTGGGTGAAGTGTTCGATATCCAGAACGCAGCCAATGCCCAGTATGACGATTCCTTCGATCCGGTGATCCTCGCCTTCTTCGGCGATTTGTCGGACCTGTACGACGCCTACACCGCCGCCCACCCCAAGGCGGTCATCTCCGTGCAGCCCGCCAGCAGCACAAACAATATTCCGGCCGGCACGACTTTCTCCACGACACTCTCCGTCGCGGCCTCGGGTGATTTCCTGACCTACGAATGGTACGAGACGCAGTGGCCGGAGCCACAATACGAATACACCTGGACGAAGATTCCGGGTGCCGCATCCAACACTTACACGACCCCGGCGCTCGGTTCGACCTACTATTACCGGGTCCATATCACCAATCCCGGCGGGACGACGGTCAGCGAAGTGGCCCGGGTGGGCGTCAACCAAGTCTACCCGACTCCGGTGTTCACCAGTGCCGACCACGCGACCGGGCAGGTCGGCGTGCCCTTCTCGTTCACCTTCACCACGGACATCTCGTCGTGGATCAGCGCCCAGGGGATGAACCTGCCGCCCGGGCTGATGTTCAGTTTCATGTTTGGCCGGCTCGAGGGCACGCCCACGGCCGAGGGCACCTATGACATCATCATCATGGCCAGCAACAACGGCTCCGTGGCGACCCAGACCTTCCATCTCACGATTGCACCGGGCACCCTCGCGCCGTTCGACGCGTGGATCCAGCAATGGACGACCCCCACCCAGCGCCAGAATTTCTCCTACACCCTGGCCAACGGCATGCCGGCCGGCGATGGCATCGCGAACGTCCTGAAGTATGCCTTCAACATGCTGGGCAACGGACCCGGGCAGGTTGCGTCACTCGACATACCCAGCGCCGCCAGCGCCTCGCCGGCCGGCAACGCCGGCCTGCCCGCGGTGGCGGTGGACGGCAGCGGCCGGCTCACCGTCCTCTACCTGCGCCGCAAGGCCGCGGCGCAACCCGGCATCACCTATGCGGTGGAATTCTCGTCCACCCTTGCCGCCGATTCCTGGGCGGTGAACGCCGGCGCGACCGAATCCGCGACCTCGTTGGACGACACCTGGGAGCGCGTCCTGGTCACCGATTCCGCCGCCATGACCGGCGCCCGGTTCGTGCGCGTGCGCGTGGTGAAGCCGTAGGGAAAGCGCAGGGCCGCCTCGTCGTTCGTACGCCGTTCTCTTTCCCGAACATCTCCGGTCCTTCGCGGCCTCGCGCGAGCGCGAACCCTACGACCCCGGAAACCATCCGCGCAAAATCTGCTCCTGCGTGCCGTGATATACCGCCTCGGCCAGGAACTCCGTGCCCACCTGGTCGCCCCAGGAATAGTTGATGACGAGCCGGCCGGCCCATTCGCAGAAATCGATGTCGGAGTTGTTGCAGTTGCGCGCGGCGGCGATGCGCCGGCGCTGGGCCTCAGGCAGGAGCGGATTGCGCACAACCCGGTCCGCGTCGCCGGCCTTGAGCACGGGATTGAGGGGACTGTTCTCCCATTCGATCAGGTCGCGCGAGCGCACGACCCGCATCTCGTAACCCTGGTACGCCTCGAGATAGAAATCGTAGTACCAGCCTTCGAGATACCGTAGGCAATGCGGCGCGGTGTAGCGGTCCTTCGCGTAGTGGCGCTCCGGCGGGGACAATTCCCAGCGCCGCAGATCCCGCGACTTCAGGAAACGCGCCGTGAAGGGCACACCCGCCTGTTCGACCGGACGGTCGATCTCGAACATCAGCACATGGTCCGCGCCCGCCTGGCACATCGAAGTGTTGAACATGCCGTAGGCCGGATCGCTGAACACGATCCGCTCCTCCCAGGTCTTGAGATCCCCCGACACAAACATCCGGATCGTCGAGCGATCCTCGGTCGTGCCGGTGACATACACGTGCCCGTGGTCCGCAAACCCGCAGGCAAACTGGCAGCCATGCGCAAACGGCGCGGTCGGCTCGCCCGTCGCATGATCCACCAGACGGAAGTACGACTGCCTCGAGGCATTGGCCCAGTAGCCGGGCCGCACCCACTCGCAACGATAGAGCCGGTCGCCGAAGACGAGTGGGTTTGTCTCGACCAGATCACCGTCGATCGTGCCGAGCTTGACGATGTGCGGACGGCCCGCGGCATCCACGGGTCCACGGACATGGGCGGTGGCGTACATCGCCGCCAGCGAATGCCCTCCCACCGTACAGGGCAAGGGTGCGGTTTGGAGTGGTAGAGACTCGCAACGGCTGCGCCACAGTCACGGGGAACTCTTAACGTTTAACATTTAACTTTTTACGCTCAAGGGACTGGGTCGTCTGTGAACTCCTTGCGCCGCGACTTCAGCCGGAGGTGGGAGCGAGCTTGCTCGCGACCACATATACTGACGACAGAACTTGATGACGCGCTCCCAAGAGAAATGGACGGCCTTCTTGTAGGAGCGGCTTTACGCCGCGATCGGGTACGCAACCTCGCGGCGTAAA
>JBIJDP010000607.1:0-2536 GCA_044344065.1 Opitutaceae bacterium | reverse complement strand
CGGGCCTTCCTCTTAATGTCACGCGTTCCACTTTGAGTCACGCAACCCTTCAACCCCCGCATCATGCTGCTGTTCCGTACGCTCCTGCGCCCGTGCCTGTTCCTGGTACCGACCCTGGCCATGCTGGCTGAAGACGTGCCGTACGCCTCCGCTCCCGTGCCGTGGGATGAATCACTGGGCAATCACCGGGCACTGGTGCGGGTCGAGGCGAAGACCGACGCGGTCTGGGTCCGAATTCCATGGCGCCGCCGCGATCTGGAGCCGGAGAAAAAGGCGGTCATCATCATCGACGCGGCCACCAGCCAGCGCGTGGGCAATGTCCTGGCGGGAAATATCAACCGCGAGTTCGGCGACGTGATCTTCCAGCCCGCCACCGCGCCCGGCGACTACTGGGTTTATTATCTGCCTTACCACTACGAAGGCTGGAAAAACTCGCCGACGGCCGTTTACGAGCAACCCGTGCCCCCGGCTGACGCCGCGTGGACGGAGCGGGTCAGGGCATTCCTCGGTTCGGGCGACAGTAGGCAGCCCGCTCGCGGGCGCGGGATGGGCGCGAGCAAGCTCGCTGACCTGCCACAGGCTCGCACCATCGAATTCCAGGCGATCAACGCCTTTCACCGCTTCGACCCCATGGAGGTCATCGCCACCGCGGATGAGATGAAGCAGCTCCTCGCCGCGCATCCCAACCAGCCTTACCTGCTCTTCCCCGAGGATCGCGCGCGCCCGATCCGCATGCTTGACGAACTTCCGCGGCACTGGGCTCGCTCCGGCCCCGCCAATGCGTTTCGCGGCGAGGCCGCACGCGGCGAATTCTACGCATTCCAGGTCGGATTCTACGCCCTCACGCAAAACGTCGAAAACCTCGCCGTTGATTTCGCCGACCTTCAATCCACCGCCGGCGACAAGATCCCCGCCAGCGCCCTGCGCTGCACCAACCTCGGCGGCACCGACTGGCTCGGCCGCCCGCTGCGCAAGCAGGTCAGCGTCGGTCGCGGCGCCGTTCAGCCGCTCTGGTTCGGTGTGCAGGTCCCCACCGATGCCCGCCCCGGCACCTACGCCGGCACGATTACGTTGCGCCCGACCAACGCCCCGGCTTCGACCATGGCCGTCACCCTCACCGTCACCGGCCAACTGCTCGCCGATGCCGGCGACAATGAGATCTGGCGCCACTCGCGCCTGCGCTGGCTCGACTCGACCATTGGCCTCGACGACGAGATCGTGGCCCCGTTCACCCCGGTCACTCGCGACGGCCGTAACCTCGGAGTACTCGGTCGCCAGGTCCGTCTCAACGAGCTAGGCTTCCCGGAAAGCATCACAAGCACCTTCAGTCGCAACGTCGATCGCGCCGACGCTCCCGCGCACGAGCTCCTCGCGGCCACGGTGCAGTTCACCGTGCCGGGGGTGACGTGGAGCGGCCGCGCCGCGCTCACGCAACCCGCCCCCGGGGCCGTGGCCTGGACCGCACGGAGCCGCGCCGGAGATCTCGAACTCGCCTACACCGCAAGGCTCGAGAGCGACGGCCACATCAATTACCGCATCACGCTCCGGGCGCACGCCGCCACCGAGCTGCCCGACGCGGCGCTTGAGATTCCTCTGCGCCGCGCCGCCGTTCCCTACATGATGGGCCTGGGCCACAAGGGCGGCTACCGGCAGCCGAACTGGTCGTGGCAGTGGGATATCAATCGTGCCAACGGCCTTGTCTGGATCGGCGACATCAATGGCGGCCTGCAGCTGCGGCTCAAGCATGTCACCGACACGTGGGACCTCTACAACATGAAGGAGACCGGTCTGTATCGCGACTGGAGCAACGACGGCAAGGGCGGCTGCACGGTCCGTGAGGACGGCGACCGCGTCATCCTCCGCGCCTATACCGGCGCCCGTCGCCTCGCCGCTGGCGAGGAGATGCACCTCAATTTCGGCCTGCTCATCACGCCTTTCCGCACCCTCGACAAGGACCACTGGGACTGGCGCCACTCGCACAGCGAGCATTCGCACCTCTCCGTGCCCGAGGTCAAGGCCGCCGGGGCGTCGATCGTCACCATCCACCAGAGCGATGTGATCAACCGGCACATCAACTACCCGTTCCTCTTTGCCGACGAGATCGCCGCCTACACCCGGGAGGCGCACGCGGCCGGCATGAAGGTGAAATTCTACTACACGGTGCGTGAGCAGACCATCTACACCACGGAACTCTGGGTGCTGCGCAGCCTGGGCAGCGAGATATTCCGCAACGGTCCGGGTTTCCAACTCGCGGATCATTTCTCGGCGGTCAAGGGCGATTCGCGTCCGCAGGTCGGCAGCTCCTGGCTGCGCGAGCACGTGCGCGGCGACTACATCCCGGCCTGGCATGACCCGCTGAGCCCCGGGCACTACGACGCCGCCATCGCCACCACGAGCCTCTCGCGGTGGCACAACTATTACCTTGAGGGCATCAACTGGATGATCCGCAACACCGACACCGATGGCATCTATCTCGACGGCATCGGCTTCGACCGCGAGATCATGAAGCGCGTACGCAAGGTCCTGCAACGGGCGA
>JBIJDP010000606.1:0-2541 GCA_044344065.1 Opitutaceae bacterium | reverse complement strand
CAGCAGCTGGTCCAGCACCTGGCGTTCCACTCAGCCCAGTGGCAGCAATAATTACGAGGGACTTGGCAGCACGGCGATACGGCCCGGCGCAATGCCCATGAGTAGCACGCCCGGCGCCACCGGTAGCACTCGCACTACCAAATTGCCCACCGTCAATACCGAGGTTTCCTGCGCTTTGCTCATGGGGCTCATACCCAGCAATCATAATCCCACTGGGCTTACCGCCGCCTCCGGGCAACCCAGTCCCGCTGCCAATGCCCAATACAGCGGTGGAGCACACAACTTCCCCCGCCTTCTGGAGGATTGGCACAATGACATGGGCTCGGGCACAAATTCCGGCCTCTTCATCCGCGGCTCCATGGTCGCACTCTTTGAGAGCCGGGTTGCCATGGAGCCCTGGAACATCCGGGTTTACCAAGCGCCCGACCGGTATTGGGGCCTCCATGAAAACCTCCGCAGTGCGAGCCATGATGTGCCACTTGAGCCCATCGTCCTGAATTCGCGCCGCATGGGCTTCAAGGAAATCACCCCCGCGCAGTACGCCACGATGAAGGCCACCATCGAGGCGCTCCCGCACTAGGTATCGTTACAAAATACCTGGCGGCCTCCTGTAGCAACGGGGGGCGCAGCTTGACTGCGCCCATTCGATTCACGCAGGTCAGTCGCAAACCCGAGGGCGCACACGAGGTGCGCCCCTACATTTGAGACTGCGCAATTTATAGACGTAACCTAAACCCACCGTAGGTCAGCGCGCTGGCGCGCGCCTGATCTGCGCCCGCAAGCGGGCTGCCTACCGCGGCATTGCCGGGAAATGCTTCAGCCACTCAACCAGCGCGGCAAACGCCCGCGCCCGGTGGCTGATGCGGTTTTTGATCTCCTCGCCCAGTTCGGCGTAGCTCAGCGTGTGGCCATCAGGGGTGAAGATCGGATCGTACCCGAACCCGGCGTTGCCGGCCGGCTCGGTCCGCAAGCGGCCGGTGCACCGTCCCTCGAAGACCTGCTCGATCCCGCCCGGTCCCGCCAGCAGCAGCACGCACACGAACTGCGCGCCGCGCCGCCCTTCCGGCACGCCCCGCATCAGATCCACGAGCCTCCGGAGATTCGCCGCCGCATTGCCCTGCGGGCCGGCAAAATAGGCGGATTCGACCCCCGGGGCCCCATTGAGCGCGTCCACGCACACTCCGCTGTCGTCCGCCAGCACCCAGGCTTCGTCCGGCAGGATTTGCCTGAGCGCCCGGGCTTTCTTGCGGGCGTTGCCGATGAAAGTCCCGGTGTCCTCCTCGACCGCCGGCATGCCGCCGACGGCGTGCGCGGAGTGGATCTCAAGACCCGGCAGTCCGGTCGCGGCCAAGGCCTGGAATTCGCCCGCCTTGTGCGTGTTACCCGAGGCCAAATACAGTCTCATCGACAAACATGCGTTGGGGGTAGACCACGCGCCCGCGGGTCAGGGTGTCGTCACCCAGGACCGAATGGGACACATCGGCGAGCCTCACGGCCTCGGTCAGATGCTCGGTGCGCAGGCCGGTGAGCATCGTGCGGGCCTTGCCATCCGCGATCAGGATCGGGGCGCGATACACGAACAGATAATCGATCTGCCGGTCGCGCAGCAACTGGCTGGCCAGCGTCGGACCGCCTTCGAAGTACACCCCGCTGATGCGTTCCTCGGCGCATTTGCGGCGGAAATCCACGATGTTCACCCGCTGCGTGGGCGAAGGCAGGCACCAGACCTGCACGCCGTGGTCCCGCAGTTTGCGGACATACCCCATGCCGCCGTGCGGCGTGGTCACCACAATGGTCCGCTCCCGGTACTCGTCCGTGTAAACCTGCGGGAGGCTCTTGTCGGTCACGCTGCGCAGCAGCCCGTCGAAGACAAAACGCAGCGGACACCAAGGCTCGGCGCCGGGCAGCCGGGCGGTGAGCTTGGGATTGTCCTTCATCACCGTGCCCGCGCCCACCGCGATCGCCGGAAACAGCCGGCGCCAGGTCATCACGTCCGACCGCGCCACCTCGCCGGTGATCCACTTGGAGTCGCCGGTGCGGCAGGCAATGTTGCCATCGAGCGTGACGGCCGCCTTCGCCGCCAGCAATGGTCCGCCGGTCGTGATCCAATGGTTGAAGATCAGGTTAAGATCGGTGCATTCCTTCTCCAGGATCCCGGTTGTCACCTCGACACCGGCCGCCCTGAGCACCTCGAAGCCCCGGCCCGCATGCTGCGGATAGGGATCGGTGGCGCCCACCACCACGTGCCTGAGGCCCGAGGCGATGATCGCATCCGTGCAGGCACCGGTGCGGCCTGCGGTTGAACAGGGCTCCAGGGTCACATAGAGCGTCGCGCCGGGCCGCGGGGGCTTGCCCCGGGCCAGCAGGGCGAGCCGTTCGGCGTGCGGCCCGCCATCCTGCGCATGCGCCCCCTCCCCCACGATGCGGCCTTCTTCGACGATCAGGGCTCCGACCATCGGGTTGGGATGGGTGCGGCCCCAACCGGTTCGCGCCAGTTCGAGCGCACGCCGCATGAAGAATTCGTGTTCAGGCGCGGACATA
>JBIJDP010000605.1:0-2542 GCA_044344065.1 Opitutaceae bacterium | reverse complement strand
ACCTGCCGCGAGTGTTACGTGCAATGTGGATACCGGGTTACTGAACCACCTTGATGAAGGCGCCTTGCCCGTTGGTACCATCGGGAAGCATGTTCATTTCCTGCGCTTCCCGGCGGGCCTCGAAGTCGAAGTCCAGCTTGCCATCGGGCTGTCCGGGGCCGGCACCGTCCCGATCCCAGTCGCGCGTGGCCAGGAACGCGGTGCGGAGCGCCGCCATGTGATACACATAGGCGGGATCGACGTTATTGGCCGGATTGGCCGGAGGGTCGGCCACCACGCCACCGTTGGTACCGCCGGGGCCATTACCCACGAGTACGAAACCGTCATAGTTCGGCGGCGGGAAGAAAAGTCGGCCCTGGAGGTCCGGGTCCGACGCGTCCACCGTCGCGGCAAACTCGTCGTTCTGGTTGGTCCAGTAGCGGCGAACGGCGGAAAGCTGGCGCTTGTTGAAGGGTACATAGACGAAAGGCCGCTGGATGCCGTCCTTGGATTGCAGAGTCGCTTCGGACAGACTCACGATGAGCGGATTGTTGCTCGCGCCCACTCCCGGGAATTCGCCATTCGGGCCGGAGTAGATCTCCGCCGAAAAGGCATAGGTGGTGGTGCCGGAATCCTTCTCACCGATCGGCGAGTACTCCAGGAGCCCGAGCTGGCCGTTGTTGTCGCTGTCGTAGGCCGACAGCATCCAGCGGGGCAACTCGTATACATTCACATCCTGGTGAAGCCCGATCTCCACCGTGTAGGGGCGCAACTGGTAGTACAGCTGCGGGTTGCCCAACAGTGTGGCAGGCGCAACTTCCCGGGCTTCGGGAAGCACAAAGCCATAGGCCACGGGGTAACCCGTGGTATTGCCCGACTCGGCCGACTTCGCGGCGAGGGCTTTGGCCACATTCTCAATATTGGTCTTGGCCTTGGTAACCTGGGCCTTTTCAAGATAGCGCGGCACGGCCACAGCCGTCATTCCCGCGAGGATCGCAATAATCGCGATTACCGTCAAGAGTTCTATGAGCGTGAAACCGGCGCGGGCCGCGCTGGACTTCATTTCCACACCACTGGGCTTCTTCATGCTTGGATCTCCCGATATTTCAAGGGTTTCAGATATGTTCATGATACCACCGACCGCCCAAACGGTCAATCCTCTTTTCTGCCTAACTCCCATGCCGAAAAGAGGATAGGGCGTAAACTGTGTAATCTGACAGTGTAAACTGCGCCCCCCGTCAACTTAATAGCGGTCTCAGCGCCCCTTCGTGGTCCCTCAACCACGCGCAGACCTCCTCCACAATCATATCCGCCGTGCGCGCCGGTGTCCAGCCCGTGGCCGCCGTCACCCGCCGGTTGTCCGTGAGGTAGAGGGGTATATCGGCAGCACGGTTCGCAACTTCACCCGCGATGGGGATGGTGTTGCCCGTAAAACGCCGGCAAAGTTCGGTCAATTCCTGGAGCGAGGTGCTCACGGCGCGGCCACCGCCCACGTTGAAGGTCCGCCCGCTGAACTCATCCAGCCGCGCAAGCTGGATACACACCAGATCGAGGAGGTCGGCCACGTGGAGCATGTCCCGCACCTGCTTGCCCTGGCCGCCGTAGCCGATGTATTTCAAGGCGCCGCCATAGGCATGGCGTGCGGCCCAGAGCACCACGACCCCCTGATCGGCCTTGCCCATCTGCCAGGGGCCTGTGAGTACGCCGCAGCGGTTGATGACGCCCCGCAGGCCATACATGGCGAGATACTCGGCCATCACCAGCTCGGAGGCCAGCTTGGTCGCGCCATAGAGAGAGCGTACGCCTGCCAGGGGAAAATCTTCGGAAATACCCTCGGCGCTGGCCCCCGGCACGGGCTGCTCCGCCTCCAGCTCCAGGCGGGTCTCCGTTTCGCGATAGCGCAGGCGCGCGATGGTCTCCATGGGATAGACCCGGCTCGTGGAAAGGAACAGGATGTCGCTGCCGTGCTGCCGGGCGGCTTCCAGGCAATTCAACGTGCCGGTCAGGTTGGTCTCCAGCACATACTTGGGTGAGCCGCCATAGCCCGCAAGCACCGAGGGCTCCGCGCTGCACTCGATGAGCACGTCAAAAGCCCCTGCCTCTTCCAGGTCGCCGGGACAGCGGATGTCGCCATGGAGGAAGTCCACGCCCGCCGCCTTGAGGCGGGGCAGATTGAGCTCCGAGCCCCGCCGACGCAGGTTGTCGAAGGCGATGACACGGGTGTCCGCGCCACGCGCCTTCAGGCCCATGGCCAGGCAGGAGCCCACAAAACCGGCGCCACCGGTGACGAGGATGGTTTTCATGGGCGGGCTCCGACGATGCGATTGCCCGACAACACAAGACAGCAGTGGTATCTGACCGATGGTTGCAGGGACGTCAGGGACGGCAGAGACAGCAGGGACTTTGCAAACGACAGCAAATTTTGACCACCGCAGCCTGCCGACCCTGATGTCGCTGCTGTCCCTGCAATGAGAGCGTTCGACTCGCGCCGAATACGTCGCCTCAACTCCCGTGCGCCGGTTGACAGCCTCGCACGATTGTGCGCTAGAATGGCGTCTCGCAT
>JBIJDP010000088.1:0-7585 GCA_044344065.1 Opitutaceae bacterium | reverse complement strand
AGCAGCGTCGGGCTCAGCATGGTCAGCAACCGCGCGGAATTGGAAACCGCGCTGGCCGGCATCACGCGCGGGAACTGGCTCATCGAGGAACGCATTCGCGGCCGCGAACTCTCCGTCGGCGTGCTGAACGGTCGCGCCATGGGCGTCGTGGAAATCCGGCCGAAGTCAGGTGTTTACGATTACGTCAGCAAGTACACCAAGGGCATGACGGAGTATTTTTGCCCCGCGCCATTGGACGAAACGGTCACCGCCCAGGTGCAGCGTGCCGCCGAGACCGCCTTTGCCGCCTGCGGGTGCCGGGACTATGCCCGCGTGGACTTTATTCTGGCGCCGAAAAACATGCTTTATTTGCTGGAAATCAACACGCTACCCGGCATGAAGGAAACCAGTTTGCTGCCGATGAGTGCACGCTGCGCGGGGCTGGATTTCACGGCATTGGTCCGGGAGCTTGTCCGGCCTGCGCTGCAGCGTTTTGCCTCGTCCGGCCGCCCCCTTTCTCCTTGAGCCGCAATCAGGACAATTTACCCGACACCCGTAGCTGGCGCGATATACCGCAGCAGCTCAAACCGCGCTCCATGTCGCAGGGCGGCCGGCGTCGCGTGATGCGGCAGTCGCTGAAAACCACCATGGCCGTCGTCACCGTCGTGCTGCTCATCGGCCTCGTGTGGGCCGTGACCGCGGCGCTGCAGGAGCATCCGGGCGGTCCCTCCCGCACCATCAGCTCCACGCCGGTGAAGGAAATCGCCGTCGCGACCGACGGGGTGCTCGATCAGGCGTGGATCACCCGCACGCTGGCCCTGCCGCGCTCGGCCTCGCTGATGGAGCTCGACCTCGAACAATTGCGCGACCGCCTGCTGGCCAGCGGCCAGGTCCGCACCGCCACGGTCACCCGCCACTTTCCCTCGACCCTGGCCGTCGCGCTGACCGAGCGCACGCCGGTCGTGCGCGTGATGGCGCAGCTCGCCGACGGCTCGACCCGTGAGCTCCTCGTGGCGCGCGATGGCGTGGTTTACGAGGGGGCCGGCTACGATCCGGAATTGGTGAACTCGCTGGTCTGGCTCGATGGCGTGAAGCTCGTGCGCACCCGTGACCGCTTCCTGCCCGTGAAAGGCATGGAACCCGCCGCCGAGCTGCTGGCCAAGGCCCGCAACGAGGCGCCGCACCTCTACGGCACGTGGAAGGTGATTTCGCTCGCCCGGCTCGAGTCCGACGGCGAGCTGCTGGTGAGTTCCACGCTGGCCGAAAAGATCACCTTCAACGCCGCGGTGGATTACTTCCGCCAGCTCGCCCTGCTGGATGTGCTGATTGATACCGGCCAGCCTCTCAAGGAGATCAACCTCGCCATCGGCCGGGCTTCGGACATGGACCGCAATGCCGACGGCAGCTACCAGGTGCCCGTCACACTCGCCACTCCGATCGATCCCGCCGCCGCCAAGCCGGCCCCGACGGCCGTGGCCCCGGCGCCACCGACGGAACCGAAGCCCTTTTTCATCCCCTTCAACAATCCGCAGAAGAAGAATCCGCGTGAGCTCTAGTCCCACCTTCATCGGCGCCGTCGAGATCGGCACGTCCAAGATCACCGTCCTCATTGGCGAATACAACGGCCGTGAACTGGCCATCATCGGCCGCGGCGAGTGCCAGTCCCGCGGCATCATCAAGGGCACCGTCGTCGACTACAAGGCGGCCAGTGAGTGCACCCACAGCGCGCTGGAACAGGCGGAGCGCGAGGCCGGCGAGCGCATTGACCTTGTCTTTCTCGCCCAGTCCGGCGGACACCTCGAGGGATTCTACAACGAGGCCGCCGTGAGCGTGAAGGCCGCCGACAACATGATCGGCGCCGAGGACATCCGCACGGTCTGCGAACTGGCGCGCGCCAAGCAGCTGCCCACCGGCCGTCTTGTCGTCCATCACATCCGCCGGCCTTTCCGCGTGGACGGACGCCTGGTCCCCAATCCCGAGCACCTCGTCGGCCAGCGCCTTGAGGTCGGCTACTGGACCGTCCACGGCCAGGAGAACAAGCTCGCCGACTTCATCCACGTCATCCGCGGCTTCAACCTCGAGGTCCGCGAGCTCGTGCTCTCCAGCCTCGCGACCGGCCACATGATCACCACGCCCGAGGAGCGCCAGCACGGCGTGCTCGCGATTGACATCGGCGCGGGCACCACGGACTTCGCCATTTACCGTGACGGCGTGCCGCACACCACCGGCGTCCTTGCGGTCGGCGGCGCCCACATCACCAACGACCTCAGCATCGGCCTCCGCCTGGCGGAGGGGAAGGCGGAGAAGCTCAAGCACCGCTTCGGACGCGCCTCCATCATCACCCGGGACAAGGCCGAGAAGGTCTGGCTCGACGGCAACTTCGCGATCGGCGACCGGCAGTTCTCCCGTCACGCCATCGAGCAGATCACCTCCGCGCGCGTCCAGGAAATCCTCGAGATCGTGCGGAAGAAACTCGGCGGCGCCTTCACCCCCGAGACCTGCTCGGCCGGCGTCGTGCTCAGCGGCGGCACCGCCAAGCTCGCCGGCATTGCCGAGACCGCGGCCCGTGTGTTCGGGGTGCCCGCCCACTTGGGCGAGACCCCCGGCTGGGTGGCCGAGAATCTCCGCGACCCCGGTTACAACACCGCCCTCGGGGTCCTTTACTACGGCGTGAATTCCCGGGCCGACCGTTCCGATGCGCCCCGGCGCAAGGGCGGCTTCTTCTCCCGGCTCTTTGCCACATCCTGAGCGCCATGAATCTCAACGAACTGCCCCTCGAGCACGAGCTCCTCACCGACCGCAACATCGCCATCAAGCTGGTGGGCGTCGGCGGCGCCGGCTCCAACGCCGTGGACCGTCTCAAGATGGAGAATCTCGAGCGCCTGCAGATGGCCGTCATCAACACCGATTACCAGGCGCTCTCCAGTTCGCCCGTGCAGGACAAGGTCCTGATCGGCATGGGCGTCACCCGCGGCCTCGGGGCTGGCGGTGACCCGGATCTCGGCCGCGAGGCCGCCGAGGCCGACCGCGAGAAAATCGCCGCCGTCGTCAAGGATTGCGACCTCGTCTTCCTCATTGGCGGCATGGGTGGCGGCACCGGCAGCGGTGCGCTCCCCGTCGTCGCCGAAACCGCCGCCGAGGCGGGTGCGCTCGTCATCGCCTTTGTCACCCTCCCGTTCAGCTTCGAGGGCGGCCGCCGCCTGAAGCAGGCTGAGGAAGGACTCCTCGCATTGCGCAAGGTCTGCGACGCCGTCATCCCGCTGCCCAATGACATCCTGCTGCAGGAGGGCGCCGAGGACGCCTCGGTGCTGGATTCCTTTGCCCGGGCCGACGAGTGGATCGGGCGCGGCGTGAAGTCCATCTGGGCGATGCTCTTCAAGACCGGCCTCATCAACCTCGACTTCTCCGCCCTGCGCCAGGTGTTCCTGCAGCGCGGCAGCAAGACCCTCTTCGGTCTCGGTGAAGGCACCGGGGAGACCTGCGTGGCCGACACGATTGCCAGCCTGAAACTCTGCCCGCTGCTCCACACGCCGGAGTTTTCCCGCAAGGCCGACCGCCTCCTGGTCAACATCATCGGCGGCACCGATCTCACCCTGCCCAAGGTCAACGAGCTCATGACCGCCATCACCGACCAATTCGGTCGTGAGTCGCACGTCATCATGGGGGCCGTGATTGATGAGAGCATGCAGAACCGCGTCGAGGTGTGCGTCATCGGCACCAGCGACATGGGCGGCCGCATCGGCGGCGCCCGCCGGCCGACTCCGGTCCAAGTCCGGGCCCCCCGCACCGCGACCGCCACGACGACCGAAGGCACTCCGGTTGCCGCGTCCGTGCCCGCCACGGCCCAGACCGCCGAGGCCCACGCGGCCGAACTTGCGGCGATCAAGGTCGCGCAGGATGAATTTGGTTTCGGTGAAATCGAGAGCCGCGGCTACTTCGAGAAAACCGACCGCAACCTGTTCGACGGCTCGGACCTCGACGTGCCCACGTATTTGCGCAGGGGCATCAAGGTCACGCTCTGAGGGGGAGGATCGCGGAAACGCGGATGGTTCGAAGATTAGGGCAGGTTTCTGACCTGCCTCGGGCTGACTAGCGGATGCGGCGGCAGTCTCGCAGGTCAGGGACCTGCGCTGCGCTTCGCGCAATGCCGCGATGAATTTTCTTCGTGATCGCACTTTCGCGTTCGAAATTGCATCGCCCCGCCTGGCACCGATTTCTATCGTCGGATTTTCACCATGATTGATGCCAGCGAGCATTTCTACCACGACGACCCGAACATCGGACCCGAGGATGTCCGCACCAAGCTGAAGGACGTGGAGTATTTCTTCCTCGGCAACGGCCTGATCCAGGCGGCCGTCCAATGGGCTCCGGCCGGGGAGGGGACTCCCGTCGGACTGCTCGTGATGAATCCCGACCGGCTGCGCAAGAAGCGCGAGGCCGTTACCATGGATCCCGCCACGGGTCTCGCGGCGACCCAGCTCCGCCTCACCACGGGCCGTCGCACCTATTCGCCGGTCGCCGGCCGCTGTCGCGTCGGTTGGGCAGCGAAGGCTCCGGTACCCACTGTTGCCGTCCGCTGGTCGGCCGCGGGTCTGAGCATCACGGAGCGTTTCTCCTGCCCGACCTGGAAACGCCCGATCATCTGCCGCGAAGTGACGCTCCGGAACTCCAGCCGGAGTCGCGTCTCCTGCGAAGTCGCGACCGGTGCCGGGGCCAAACTCATCCGCCGCCGCTTCGCGCTGGCGGCCGGGGCGAGCCGCACGTTAATCATCGGCTGCACGCTCGCGCCCGCTGCGGACCGCGTGAAAATCGGGTTCCTCTCCCGTACGCCGCGGGACCCCGGGTGCCTCGAATTCTGGCGCAGCCTGGCCCGGGTTAGGTTCGGCCATGCCCGGCTCGATCATTTCTTCCGCGCGTCCTGCGCCCAACTGCCGGTCGCCGTCTCCCGGCAGGGCTGCATTGATGGCAGCATCTGGCAGTACAACCTCGAGTGGCTTCGCGACCAGTCCATGATCGCCCTGGCGCTGACCCTGATCGGCGCAACCGGACCGGCCACCACGATTCTCACCCGCCTGCTCCGCAAGTTTGTCACGCCCGAGGGCGACACGCTGGATTCCAGCGAGAAACGCAATCCGGCCGACGTGGAACTCGACCAGAACGGGCTGCTCCTCTGCACGTTGAAGGATTATGTGATGTGGACCGGCAACGTCGCCCTCGTGCGCGAGCATTGGGGCAAGATCGCCGCCGCCGCCGAATTCCCGCTGCAGAAGGTTTTCCGCCATCCCGGGAGCGGGTTGCTCGTCAATTCGCGCGAATTCTGGGAGCGACACCGGGCGCATGGCATCCAGCACGGCATGGAGCTGATCTACCAGTGCTACGTCGCCCACGGTCTCGCCGCCGGGGCCGTGCTGGCCCGGCTCACCGGCCACGAGGCCGAGGCGGTTCGCTGGGACCGCGAGGCCGGAAAGCTCAAGGCGGCGATCCTCACCCATCCGCGCTACCGCATGCACGATGCGCGGGGCTTCATCAAGCGCCGCGGCCCCGACGGTCGGGTGCAGGAAACCATCACGGCGCTCGACTCCGCGCAACTGCCCGGCGCCGTGCCGTTGGGGGCCGCGGGGCCGCATTACCTCAATCCCGACACCTCGGCCGCGCTGCCCATCGCGTTGGGCATGATACCGGCCAAGTCCGTGCTCGCGCGCCGCACGCTCAAGTCGCTCGAAACCCTTTGGAACCAGGATTGGAAGACCGGCGGCTACGGCCGTTACCATGTCACTTCCGAGCCCGATTCGCCGGGCGGCTGGCCCTTTGCCTCGCTTTTCATCGCCCGGGCCGCGATCGAGGCCGGCGATGACGCCAGGGTCTGGCGCGTCCTGCGCTGGCTGGACCAGGTTCCCGGCGCGCAGGCCGGCACCTGGTTTGAGTTTTACGGCAAACGCCTGGCCCCGCCGTTCCCGCAGGTTGGCATCGTCGTCTGGAACTGGGCCGAGCTCATCGTCTTGTACGTCCAGCACATCCTCGGCGTGCGCCCCGGCGAGCACGGCTTGGAAATCCGCCCGCGCCTCCCCAAGGGCCTCAAAGGGGCCAAAGCGAGCCTGACGCTCTGCGGAACGCCGCTGAACCTGCGCGTCCGCCGAGGCAAAGGGAGGCAAGCGACCAAGGTCACGGTTAACGGGCAGTCGTGGCCGACAGGCGAGACCTGAGACCTGAAACCTGAGACCTGAGTTTTTCCGGAGTCCTGATTTCAGATCTGAGGTCTTAAACTCAGGTTTCAGGTCTCAGGTTTCAGGTTTCGCCTTACGGTATCGCACGTTCGTTTCCGCACCGGCCTTGGCAAACGTCCCGGCATCTGCATGGTTGCTCTTATGTTTGTTGACGAGTGCACAGTCAAATTGGCGGCCGGTGATGGCGGACGTGGTTGCGTGAGCTTCCGCCGCGAGAAGTACGAGCCGTGGGGCGGACCCAACGGCGGCGACGGCGGCCGCGGCGGCGACGTCATTCTCGTGGGTGACGACGACACCAACAACCTCGTGGACTACAAGTACCAGCCGCACTGGAGTGCCGGGCGGGGCGAGCACGGGCTCGGCTCCGATCAGCATGGCAAGGACGGTGAACATTGCCGCATCCGCCTGCCGCTCGGGACCGTCGTGACCGACGAGGCCACCGGCAAGGTCGTCGCCGAACTTATCCACGACGGCGAGGAGATCATTCTCTGCAAGGGTGGCAACGGCGGCTGGGGCAACACCCACTTCAAGTCCTCCACCTTCCAGGCCCCCAAGCGCGCCAATCCCGGCCTCCCCGGCGAAACCGGCAGCTACCGCCTGATCCTCAAGAGCATCGCCGACGTCGGCCTCGTGGGCTTTCCCAATGCCGGCAAGTCCTCGCTGACCCGGGCCATCACCAAGGCCCGGCCCAAGACCGCCACCTATCCCTTCACCACGCTGCACCCGCAGATCGGCGTGATCGAGTATCCCGACGACAAGCGCCTCCTCATGGCCGACGTCCCCGGCCTCATCGAGGGCGCCAGCGAGAACCGCGGCCTCGGCCACCGTTTCCTCCGGCACATTGAGCGCTGCGCCCTCCTGCTCCTCCTGGTGGACATGGCCGGCACCGACGCCCGCGATCCGCGCAACGACTACAAGCATCTCCTGCGCGAGCTGGAACTCTACGACCCGGTGCTGCTCGAGAAGCCAATCATCGTGGTCGCAAACAAGATGGATGTCCCCGAATCCGCCGCGCACCTGGCCAAGTTCCAGAAGCGCTACCCGAAGGCGGCGATCATGGAGATTTCCTGCCTCACGGGCGACGGTCTGCCCAAGCTCAAGAAGGAATTGTTAAAGCGCGTCACGGCCCTGCGCCGGCGCGAAAAAATGTCGCGCAAGGCGGCCGCAAACGCGTAATCTATGTCCGCGATGGCAACAGAATACCGTTCACTGCTCATGCGGGCCAACCGCCTGATGGGGGCCAATTTGGTGGACGCCAACCTCGTCAAGATCGACGACCTGGAAAAAGCCAACGAACGGCTCCTGGAACTCGTCGCCTCCGGCCAGCCCCGGCAGAACACCGTCCTCGGCATCCTCTGCTATGAGATGAAGGTCGTGCGCGA
>JBIJDP010000604.1:0-2551 GCA_044344065.1 Opitutaceae bacterium | reverse complement strand
TTACCAATCAGCAATAACCTATAACCTATAACCTATAACCCATCCCCTCCGTGCCCCAGCTTGCGATAGTCGAGCACGGTATGGCTGATGTGGCCTTGCTCCAGGCACTTGATATCGGTGAGAGGCTCGGTGGGGGAGACGTCGTGGATCTTGCCCCAGAGCAGGCGGTGTGAGCCGTCGTCGGCCGCGGGACTGAAGAGGCCGGGGACGTTCACGTGCGCCGGGACCGTGCGGCGGACGGCCGTGTCGGGCCCGCACGGGTGGGGGAAGTTCAGGTTGTGGACGGTGAAATGGTTGCGCGGAGTGCCGCCGAGGATGCCGCCGGCCATCTGCGCGGTGCGGGTGGCGGTGACCCTGAGCGAATTCAACAGGGCGCCGTCGGGCTCGCCGCCGCGTTCCTTGAGGTGCTCGTAGATCTCCGGGGTCACGTCCTGGGAGACCGCCATGGCCGGCAGGCCGTGGATGGCGCCTTCCCAGGCGCCGGCGACCGTGCCGCTGGCGAGAATGAAGCCGAGCGAGCAGTTGAAGCCGACGTTGATGCCGCTCACCACGCCCTCGACCTTGGGTGCGCCCGGTGCGGCCGGCAGCAGGTGGGCGAGGGCGATGTTCACGCAATCAGAGGGCGTGCCGTCCACCATCCAGGTCGGGCAGCCAAAGCCGCGGTCCACGGCCCCGGACTTGACCGGACGGTGGCGGGTCTTCGAGGCCCCGGTCCAACTCTGCTCGGTGACCGGTGCCACCACCAAGGTTTCATGGCCGGCCGCCTGCAGGGCCTGCACGAGTTCGCGCAGGAAGAGGGTGTCGATGCCGTCGTCGTTGGTGACCAGGAGTTTCATTTCGAGTGGAGGAGGCGGAGAAAAAGTACGAGGCAATGGATTCAGACCCCGCCGGTCGAGGCGGATTTTCCCGCCCGCGAAGACAATCCATGCGCACCAAATCTTGCGCATCGATGGACAAGATGCGACAAGCAGGACTGAGCTTGGGTCACTATGCTGCGACCATGGAAAAAGTGTATTCAGATGGCCGTGGCAGGTCGGTGACCCCGCGGGCACGCTTTTTCTGGTTGGGTTGATACCAATATGAAGCCGATCACATTCAATAACACGGTGTTACGCGACGGCCATCAGTCCCTCGCCGCCACGCGAATGACCACGAAGCAGATGCTGCCGGTGGCCGGGACGCTCGACGGCATGGACTTTGGGGCCCTCGAAACCTGGGGAGGCGCCACGATCGACTCGTGCCTGCGTTTCCTCGCCGAAAACCCGTTCGACCGGCTCGACCAGCTCAAGGCCGCCGCCCCGCGCACGCCCCACATGATGCTGCTGCGCGGCCAGAACATCGTGCAGTACACCAGTTTCCCCGACGACGTGGTCGAGGCCTTTGTCCGCTGCTCCGCCAAGCACGGCATGGACATCTTCCGGGTGTTCGACGCCCTCAACGACGCCCGCAACCTGCGCACCGCCATCCGCACCGTGAAGGCCATGGGCAAGCATGCCCAGGGCGCCATCTGCTACACCACGAGCCCCGTCCATACGCCGGCCAAGCTCGCCGCCCTCGCCGATGAGCTGGTGGACATGGATTGCGATTCCATCTGCATCAAGGACATGGCCGGCCTCCTCACGCCGCGCATCACCTACGATCTGGTGAAAGCCATCAAATCACGCCACTCACTGCCCGTCATCGTGCACAGCCATGATACGGCCGGTCTGGCCCTCGCTTCCTACCTCGCGGGCATCGACGCCGGGGCGGATGCGGTGGACACCTCCATCGTGCCCTTCGCCAATGGCACCGGCCAGCCCGACACCCTCCGCATGCAGGCCGCCATGGCCGGGCATCCCCGCGTCCCGCATTACGACACCGGGACGCTGCTGGAACTGCGCAAGTACTTCGAGGGCATCGCCAAGGAGCTCACCAAGTTCATGAGTCCGGCCAACGACCGCGTGGACAGCGATGCGCTGAGCTACCAGGTCCCCGGCGGCATGCTCAGCAACTTCCGCACGCAGTTGGTGGAGATGAAGATGGAAGCCAAGTTCAACGACGTCATGGCCGAGGTGCCGGTCGTCCGTGAGGCGCTGGGCTGGATTCCCCTTGTGACGCCCACGTCCCAGATCGTCGGCACCCAAGCCATGCTCAACGTGAAGTTCGGCCGCTGGAAGAATCTCGCGCAGGCCTCGGTTGACATCGCCCTGGGCAAATACGGCCGCCCGCCCGGCCCGGTGAATCCCGAGGTGCAGGCACTCGCCCGCAGGCAGTCCGGCCAGGAGCCCGTCACGGGCCGGCCCGCCGACCTGCTCGCCCCCCGCATGCCCAAGCTGCGCGAGGAACTTGCGGCCAAGGGTCTGCCGGTTTCGGACGAAAACGCGGTGCTTTTCGCCATGTTCCCGCGCGAGACCGAAACCTTCTACAAGCCGAAGCTTGTCGCGGCACCTGCCCCGGCCGCGCCGGCGCCGGCGCCCTCCGCGCTGCCCTTCACTCCGGCGGTGCCGGGCAAGGCGTCGCGCTATGCCCTCACCATCAATGAGCGCCGCTACGAGGCCACGGTCGAAATCCT
>JBIJDP010000603.1:0-2552 GCA_044344065.1 Opitutaceae bacterium | reverse complement strand
AGTGGCCAAGGCCCGGACCGCCGGCCTCAAGCTCATCGCCGTGGACGACCGCTTCCTCGGCACCGACGGGAGCTTCATCACCTCGGTCCCGTATCTCGGCATGTCGGCCACCCGGATCGGCGAAATGTCCGGCCGGACGCTGGCCGCCGAGATGCAGCACCGGGGCTGGACGGCCGCCGACACCGCCGCGTGCGTCGTGACCTTCGAGGAACTCAACACCTGCCGTGAGCGCACCGACGGCATCATCGCCGCCCTCCAGGCCGCGGGCTTCCCCGCCGACCGCATCTTCAAGACGGCGCAACGGACGACGGACATTCCCGGCGGCCTTGATGCGGCCAATGCCCTGCTCGCCCAGCGCGCCGGCATCGCCCACTGGCTGGTTGCCGGCATGAATGATAGCGCCGTGCTCGGCGCCGTGCGCGCCTTCGAGGGCCAGGGCTTCAAGGCCGCCGACGTCATCGGCATCGGCATCGGAGGCACAGACTGTCTCGACGAGTTCCGCAAACCCACCCCGACCGGCTTCCACGGCGCCATCTTCGCCTCCGCCGCCCAGCAGGGTTTCCTCGCCTCCGAGATGCTCTACCGTTGGGTCAAGGACGGCACGACCCCACCGCCCGACACCCGCTGCGAGGGCCGGTTGATCACCCGCGAAAACTTCGAGCAGGTGCTCAAGGCCGAGGGGATGCTCTGACCGCCCGACGAAGCTGGACCTTGGGCAGCCGTAGCGAGTAGTGAGTAGCGGGTAGCGAGCATCCCAACGGCCACTCGCTCAGGCTCGTAGCTACCTGCCTTTCTACTCGCTACCCACTACCCGCTACTCGCTACTGCCCTCCCCCCCATGCTCACCGAACTCAAACGCGAAGCCTACGAGGCCAACCTCGCCCTGCCCCGCCACGGGCTCATCAATCTCACCTTCGGCAACGCCAGCGCGCTCGACCGCGCCAAGGGTATCTTTGCCATCAAGCCCAGTGGCGTCGCCTATGAGGCGCTGAAGCCGGCCGACATGGTGCTCGTCGATCTCGATGGAAAAATTGTCGAGGGGAGGCTCAACCCCTCGTCCGACACGCCCACGCACCGCCGGCTTTTTCTCGCCTTCAAATCCATCGGCGGCGTGGTCCACACGCACAGCTCGCACGCGACGGCCTTCGCCCAGGCCGGTCGTGCCATCCCGATCTTCGGCACGACGCATGCCGACTATTTCAACGGCGACATCCCCGTCACCCGGCGGATGACCAAGGCCGAGATCGCCGGCGCCTACGAATGGAACACCGGCGAGGTCATCGTCGCGGGCTTCAGGCGCGGCCGGCTCGATCCCCTTGATTTCCCCGGCGTGCTCGTCAACCGCCACGCTCCGTTCACCTGGGGCCCGACCGTGGCCAAGGCCGTCGAGGTCGCCGTCGCCGTGGAGTGCATCGCGCACATGGCGCTCATGTCCCTGCAACTCGCGCCCAGGCTGAAATCCATCGAGCCCGAGCTGCTCGCCCGGCATTTCAAGCGCAAGCATGGCCCGGGGGCGACTTACGGGCAGAAGTAGACCGGAGGGTGTTAGGTGTTAGGTGTTAGGTTTGATGTAAAATGGGGATTCCGACTTGTCCTGCGTAGCCTTGTGCGAAGGAGAATCCCCGTCTTACGTCTTCAAGCAATCTTGTCTCACGCGGAGACGCGGAGGCGCGGAGAATCGAAGTAATGGCTCTGCGCCCTCCGCGTCTCCGCGTGAGACCGGATTGAAAATGGAGGGGATCGGAATCCCCCTACATCAGCCAGTAGCCCGGCTGCATCACCGTATCACGCCAACGGGAATCCGCCGACCGACAGGTGCGACGCATTGCCTTCCCGCCCGCATCGGAACAATAGGTAAATTGCCTAGGAAGCGCCTCCCACGTCTTCCCCGCCCCTCCCCATGAGCATGTTCAACACCGTCGGCCGCAGCGTCGACCAGGCTGCGCGCAAGGAAAACACGCGGCGCAAACTCGAGCGCATGAACCGCGCCCTCCACCACCAGGAACCCGACCGCGTGCCGATCAGCGATTTCTTCTGGGGCAGCTTCACCAGGCGCTGGCAGAAGGATCTCGGGCTGCCCGCCGACGCCAGCCCCTACTATTACTACGACCTCGATTGGATCGTCACGATTCCGAACATGGACCCGTGGATCCGGCCGTTCGCGACGCTGCAGGAATCGCCGGAAGAGGTGACGGTGAAGACGGGCTTCGGCGCGATCATGCGCAAGCACTTCTCCCTGCCGATGCCCGAGATGAGCGCCTGGGAAACCGACACCTTTGAAAAGCTCCAGCAGGCGGTCTTCGACCCGCCCGACGATTCGCGCCGTTTCTTCAGCGCGGGCGACAACCAGATCGCCGGCGTCGGCGACGGCTTCGAGCGCAATTCCCCGCCGTGGATCGATTCGGTGCGCTCCCTGTGGCCCGACTTTCCCGTCTATGGCAGCATGATCGAGGTCAGCGAGTGCCTCACGCGGCTCATCGGCCAGGAGAACGCGCTCTTGTGGATGGGCGAATACCCCGACGAGATGGGCGAGGTCATCAACCGCCTCGGCG
>JBIJDP010000040.1:0-9454 GCA_044344065.1 Opitutaceae bacterium | reverse complement strand
CCGTGGGTGCGAGGTACCCGGTGAGAGACCGCAGCAGGGAAGTCTTGCCTGAGCCGTTGGCCCCGAGGATCACCCAGTGCTCCCCACGGCCGACCCGCCAGTCAACCCGATCCAGGATCGTAGTATGTCCGCGCCGGACGGTCAGGCCCGTGATCTGAAGGATGGAAGCAGCAGCGGCAGGCATGACCCGCATGTTGGCGCGGCGAAGGTTGCCCGGTCAAGATGCGGCAGGGAACAATCGGTTTTTACAGGAGGCAGCAGAGGGAACTGAGTTCGGAATGGGAGCGCGGACGGCCCGTCCGCATCGTTATGCATGCAGGCCAGATGCCTGAGGTACTGATCGCATCGGACTCCCAATCCTTTTTAACCGCCAATCCGCGCTAATCTGACGCTAATCCCCGAACCCAAGCCTCGCGGTCCAGCGCGCGGGTCTCCTCCCAAAGCTCAGTCAGCTCAGGGTCTGAATTTCCTGATCCCATAAGCGCAGATTAGCGAAGATCAGCGTTTAGCCCGGATCGAGTATTTCTCCGCTTCCTCCGCTCCCTCCTGTAATAAATCCGTAGTTCGATCCGGCGCATTCAATCCCCGTCGGAATTTCCCTTTTCCTCCCGGCGGTTTGCCGGCACCTTGGCGGGATGATCCCCCTGCGCCCCCTTCTGCTAATCTTCCTCCTGCCGGTCTTCCTCGCGGCCCGGCCGTTCACGGTGATGGTTTACAACGTCGAGAACCTGTTCGATGCGGATGGCAAGGCGCTCTTCGACGAGTACGAGCCGCAGCGCTACAGCCGGCAGCACGTCCTGACCAAGCTGCAAAACATCACGCGCGTGGTCGCCCAGATCGACGAAGGCCGCGGGCCGGACATCATCCTCTTCCAGGAGATTGAGGCGGACCAGACGCCGGGGGCGACCCCGCCGGACTACGCCGCCATCCTGCAGCGCTACGCCTGGGTGAAGATCGGGGCGATGCTCGGTGCGAGATATTCGGCTGAGATCGCCGACCTGCCCTCCGAGGCGCTGCTCCTCAAGGCCTTCGCGGACGCGGGTCTCGCCGGCTACACCGTGGTGGCGGCGGAGAATGTCACCGTGGCGGAGACCACGAATCCCCTGGCGCAGAAATGCGTCACCTTCACGCGCTTCCCGGTGAAGGCGGTGCGCTCGCACCCGACGCTCGACGCGCGCGCGATCCTCGAGGTGCAGGTGGAGGTCGACGGCGCCCCGCTGTACCTGTTCAACAATCACTGGAAGTCCGGTGCGGGCGATCCGGTGAGCGAGCCGACCCGCGTGGCCAACGCCCGCACCCTGCGCACGCGGCTCGATGAGATCCTCCAGGCCGATCCGCAGGCGGACATCGTCATCGGCGGAGATTTCAACTCCCAGTACAACCATAAGGTGCGTTACCCGAAGATGAAGGTCACCGGGATGAACGATACGCTCGGTTCCCAGGGCAACGAGCTGGCCGTGCGCGGCGTGCAGCGCGACCTGTACAACACCTGGTTCGAACTCCCCGCGGCCGAGCGCGGCAGCGACACCTACCAGAACGAGTGGGGCACCCTGATGCAGCTCCTCATCACCCGCGGCCTCTACGATTACCGCGGCGTGCAGTACGTCGACAACTCCTTCGCGGTGGTCAAGGTGCGCGGCCTCAACATGGACGACCTGGGCCTGCCCGTCCGCTGGTCCTTCGCCGGTCCGGGCGGAATGGGTTTTTCCGATCACTTCCCGATCGTCGCGAAATTCACCACGGTGCCGGACAACCAGCCGCAGCGCTATCTGGCTCTGCCCAATGCCTCGGCGGAGACCGGCCAGACCACGTCCAACCGCGTGGATTTTACGCAGGTGGACCTGGAAAAGGTGGCGCTCCACCTCAAGGACCTGCCGAAGAAGGCCTCCCTGCGCGACGGCAGCTACACGGGCAAGATCCTGCGCGTCGAGGGCCATGCCGGCGTGGGCAAGAATCTCACGGTGCGTGTGCGCGGCGACCTGTACGATGTCTGGTCCCCCGACGGGGCGCTGCGGGCGCAGCTGCGCGAGAAGTATCCGCCGGAAAAGCGGATCCGCTTCTACGGCGAGCTGAACCAGTACAAGGGCCGCTGGCAGTTCGTCATCCGCGACCGGAGTTGGGTGAAATGAGCATGCTGACCGTCTACACCTACGCCAATTGCGACACCTGCCGCCGGGCGGTGAAGTGGCTGCGGGCGCAGGGCATCGCCTTCACGGAGAAACCCATCCGGGAGACGCCGCCGACCCTGGCGGAACTGCGCACCATGCTGGCGGCCCGGCAGGGCGAGTTGCGCCGGCTGTTCAACACGTCCGGGCGCGACTACCGCGAGCAGCAGCTCGGCGAAAAACTGCCCGGCCTGGAGGCCGGCGCGACCCTGGCCCTGCTGGCAAAGAACGGCAACCTGGTGAAGCGACCCTTCCTGCTCGGCGCTGGCGTGGGGCTGACGGGGTTTGATGAAAAGGAATGGGCGGCGACGCTGTCGAAAAAATGAGCGCCCTGTCCGCCAACCACATCGAGCTGCGATTGCACGACCTGGCGCAGTTGTTCAACTCGATGGATCCCTCGCCGTTTTACGACCGGGACCTCGATCAGGCGGCAGAGGCGTTCATCGTGGATTGGGCGCGCGAACTGCCGGCCGGGCGGGATTTTGAAATTGTGATTCATGTGGCCACTCCGCCGCTACCGGATCGCGCGAGCGGGGTGGAGCAGGCTGTGCGCAACTATTTCAACAACCGGCTTGTCACCACGCGGCTGCACCTGCGGCAGCTTTTCCGGCTTGGGCGCTGGAGTCTGTTCATCGGCATGCTCTTTCTCGTCTTCTGTCTGGGACTGAGCGGTTTGTTGGGCCGCATGTACGATGGCCGCTTCCTTGAGACCCCGCGGCTGGTGTTGGATATCGCTGGCTGGGTGATGCTTTGGCGGCCGTTGGAGATTTTTCTCTACGATTGGTGGCCGTTGGCGAAAGATATCAGCCTTTACAAGCGCTTGGCGCGAGTGAGTGTCCGTGTCCTCCCGTCTGCGGGCTGAATCCATGAATCCCTTAACCCAAATCTGTCTTTGGCTCTCCGCGCATGCGGGCTTTCCGGCCCGCCGGCTGCCGGCGCCGGCTGAACAGCTCCTGTGCCTGGCCATTTTGGCCGAGGGAGAAGGGTCGTCCGCGGCGACGGGTCCGAAGCTGTTTGAACGCCGCGTGGGTTCGCAAACTTCGGCCCTGCGGGCGCATGCGATGCGCCGCTCCAAGGTGCACTACAAGTGCGATAACAGCGCGAAGGTGTGAGGCGGAAAGGCAGAAACCTGAGACCTGAAACCTGAGACCTGAATCCCAAGTCAGGGAATAGTGGTTCGGAAAACTCAGGTTTCAGGTCTCAGGTTTCAGGTCTCTTCTGTACCGCCTGTAACTTTGCCGGAGGCCGCGGGTTATCGGTGCATCTCCTGCATACCATGAAAACCACCTCGCTGTTTCTCGCGGCCGGCTTGCTGGCCGCTTTGCCGTTTTCGGCCCAAGCCAAAATCGTACGCAACGTCGAAAAGACGTTCGCCGTCCAACCCGGCGGCACCTTCAAGGCCTCAACTTCGGGCGGTGACATCGTCATCAAGACCGGCGCCAACGATCAGGTCCGCGTCATCGCCAAGCAGACCATCCGGGCGTCGAATGAATCCGAGGCGGACGAATTGCTGAAGAAGCTCGAGCTGACGCTCGCCCAGGAAGGCAACGACGTCACCGCGACCTCCAAGTATGCCAGCAAGATCGGCGGCGTGAACTTTGGCATCTGGCCGCCGGTGTCGGTGGATTTTGAAGTGACGCTGCCGGCGAGTTTCAATGTGGAGCTCAAGACCTCGGGCGGCGACATCGTGTGCGGCGACCTGCAGGGCAAGGCTGCGGCGAACACCGCGGGCGGCGATGTCATGCTCGGCCACATCGGGGGTGCGGTGCAGGCCCATACCAGCGGGGGCGACATCGTGCTGGAGCAGGCGGCCGGTCCTGCGAAGCTGCACACGTCGGGCGGCGACATCAAGGTCGGCGGCGTGCTCAATACGCTGGACGCGTCCACGAGCGGTGGCGATGTCAGTGCAAGGCTTTCCGGCGGACTCAAGGGTGAATGCAATCTCAGCACGAGCGGCGGCGACATCCGGGCGGTGGTGGATGACAATGCGGCCTTCCAACTCGATGCCTCCACGAGCGGCGGGGACGTCGAGGCGGATCATCTCACGCTCACGATCGAGCGCGGCGGCCACGGCAAGAGCAAGCTCGCCGGCAAGGTCAACGGCGGCGGCCCACTCCTGAAGCTCCGCACGAGCGGCGGCGACATCGACATCAAAGGCGTGCCGGCAGGCCGCTGAAGGCCAGTGTCCCGTCAGGTAAGTCCTCCACATAATTGCAGGGGCTGTCCCGAGAGGTAGGAGCCTGCTTGCAGGCGATTTTGGGACGTCGCTCGTCGACGCCTGAGTGCGCACACAAGGTGCGCCCCTACATCGAACCATCCCCTGCAAGCAGGCTACTACCTCTACACTCCATCTGTGGGCATTCTTACGTAGTCCGGGCGTATTCATACACGACCGCGGGTCTTGCCGGGTGGGGGAGCGGCACGACAATCGGTCCATGCGAAGCAGTGCAATTTCCCTCCGTTTTCTGGCCCTGGCCCTCGTGTGGAGCGGGGCGGAAGCAGCCCAGCGGGTTGAACAACAGACCTTGGCCGTGCAACCGGGTTGCACGGTGCGCCTCGACGCCTATCGCGGACAGATCAACGTCGTGTCCGGCGGGGCTGGCGAGGTGCGGGTGTCGGTGGCGCTTGAGCTGCCCGAAACGAAACCGGGGCAGGCCCGTGCAGTGCTGGATGCCTTCACCCTGACGACCGCCGCCACGGCATATGAGGTGCGGTTTACGGCCCGTAATGCCCGTGACCGTGACGTGCGCTTTGCCTGGGAGGACTCACTGCGTCCCCGGATGGTCTTTACCGTCACGGTCCCGGAGCATTGCCATTTGGATCTGCAGACTAGGGAAGGCAACATCACGGTGGATCCGCTGCACGGCAACATGCGGGCGCGGAGCGAGACCGGCACGATCACTTTCCGGCGCATTGACGGCACCATCGATGCGGCCACCCGCACTGGCGATGTGGTGGTCTCGCGCTGCACCGGGATGGTGAAATTGAGATCAATCCAGGGCAATGTGCTGATCGGCACGGTCGGCGGCCGGGCTCAGCTTGAAACCTTGGATGGGGACATTGAGGTACAGACGGCCTATGGCGCGGTGGACGCGGCGACTTCCACCGGGGATGTGTCCGCGGGGTTTGCCCGCCTGCTGGAGCAGTCCCACCTCAAGACTTCGCTGGGCGACATTCACGCGACGGTGAATCCGACCGGGGGATTTTCGCTCCTGGCCTCGGCGGGGCTGGGCCGGGTTACGTCCAAACTCGATCTTGATGCCGCCATCGGCGGCAAACGGCGCGGCAAACTGGCCGGCCAGTATCAGGGCGGCGGTGCGCTGCTCGATCTGAAGGCGGGCGGCGGCAACGTGCTCATCGAGGCAGGCGAACCGGTGTTTCCGCTCTGAATTGAACCGTCAGGAACGCAGAGGACACAAGCGCTGATCGGAACCCTTCAATCGAGCCACGAAGGGACACGAAGGAACACGAATTCGACTGGGCGTGTCTGCAAAATCCCAAGCATGCCTGCAGCCGCAGCGGTAGGCAGCCCGCTGGCGGGCGCGGATTGGGCGCGAGCAAGCTAGCGGCCCTGCCGAAACCTCCTTTGCATGCATCAGTGGCCAACCGGTTCGAGGTTTGGCCTTCTTTGCGGTTGAGTCCCGGGATATTTACTGACTCTTGGCGGCATGGGTCTGATCGACACCCACACGCACCTCGAGTCCTTCCATCACCGCGGCACGCTGGCGGGCGCGCTCGAGCGGGCGCGGGCGGCGGACGTCGAGGCCATGGTGACCATCGGGACCTCAACCGAGGATTGGGCGGTCTATCGCGAACTGGCGGTGCAACATCCGGGCTTCGTGCATTATTCGGCCGGACTGCACCCCTGTGCCGTGGATGAAAACTGGGCGGGACAGGTGGCGGGCCTGGAGGCGCTTTGGCTGGAAAATGCGGGATCAGTCCGCCCGGTCGCATTGGGTGAGTGCGGGCTGGATCGCTTTCACCTGCCGAAGGACGACCCGGCCGCCGCGCAGCGCAGCTTCAACTGGCAACGCGAGGCGTTCACCGTGCAACTGAAAATGGTCCGGCGGCTTGGCTGTCCGGTCGTGATTCATTCCCGCGGGGCGTTTCACGAATGCGTGGAGCTGATCGATGCGAGCGGGGTGGATTGGACGAAGGTGGTTTTCCATTGCTTCACCGAGGGGGAGGCGGAGATGGCCGAGTTGATCAAACGCGGTGGGTACGGTTCCTTCACCGGGGTGCTCACCTACAAGAGCGCGGAGAACGTGCGGCAGGCGGCGAAGCGGCAGGGTCTGGCGCGGTTGATGGTCGAAACCGATGCACCCTACCTCACCCCCATGCCGCTCCGGGGGAAGCCCAACGAACCGGCCTATGTGCGGCACACGGCGGAATATGCCGCGGCGATGTTCGGGGTAAGCAATGAAGAGATTGCCGCGGTGACCACGGCGAATGCGCGGCGGTTTTTCGGGCTGAGGGAGGTTGTGAAGTAGCGGGTAGTGAGCAGCGGGTAGCGAGTAGATTGCAGAGCGGGCGTAGTGCGGAGGCTTGAGCCTACTCGCTACTCGCTACACACTACCCGCTACTACCCGCTCACGCCTCGTCGAATTTCTTTGCGAAGAGTGCCTCGAGTTCGGCCAGCAATTGCGAGGCGTCCTCGCCGGTGGCCAGAAACTTGACCTTCGAGCCCTTGCCGGCGGCCAGCATCATGAGGCCCATGATGCTTTTGCCGTTCACCTGCTCGTCATCCTTTTCAACAAACACGTCGGCTTTGAACTTGTTCGTGATGCGCACAATCATGGCGGCGGGACGGGCATGGATGCCCATCTTGTTCTGCACCAACAGCTCTTTTGTGAGCTGTGGGGCGGCCGTGGAATCAGTCTTGTCCATTGATTGAAGTGGAGAGGCGCAAAGTTTGGGATGTGTGCCCGGCTTGCAACTTAAAATCCCCGCCCCAGCATGGCGGCGATGGCAAAAGTCGCGATCATCGTCCCCTGCCGCCTCGAATCCACCCGTTTTCCCCGCAAGTTGTTGCACAACATCAAGGGCCGGCCGCTGCTGCGGTGGGTGGCCGAGCGCATCCGGCGCGAGACGCCGGAGTTTCCGCTCTACTTTGCCGTGGATCACGTACTCTTGCGGGATTGCGTGGAGGCCGGCGGATTCAAGGCGATCATGACCGATCCGGCCCACCAGAGCGGGACCGACCGCATCGCCGAGGCCAATCGCACGGTGCGGGCGGACCATGTGATCAATGTCCAGGCCGATGAACCCCTCGTGAGCGCCGCGCAGATCCGCGCCCTGGCGGCCCTGCTGGAGACGGGCGCGGCGATGGCCACGCTGGGCACGCCTTTCACCACGGCGGCGGATTTCCATAATCCGAACCAGGTCAAGGTTGTCCTCGCCCCGGGCACGCGCCGGGCGCTGTATTTTTCGCGTTCGCCGGTGCCCTATGCCCGCGACCTTCAGGGGCGGGTGGACGACGCCTGGGTACGGGCGAATCCCTGCTACCGTCATCTCGGGCTCTATGCCTACCGGGCGGACCTGCTGGAAAAGTTCGCCAAGCTGCCCCCCGGCCGGCTGGAGCAGATTGAGAAACTCGAGCAACTGCGGGTGCTGGAAAACGGCTACGAGATCGCCTGCGACCTCACAACGGACCCGACCATCGGCGTGGACACGCCGGAGGACGCGGTGAAGTTCGAGCAGTGGCTGGGGTGAGGCGGGGGATTGCGGAATTGGGATTTCGGAAACCGAATAGGTCTGGACGGCCTCAATGTTCACCAATCCCTAAAAGCGGTTTTGCCGCAAAGAGGCGCAAAAATCGAAACGCGCATGCAGCCCGAGAGGCGCCTATGGGCGCGCGGGCGAGCCTCTCATCAGGACCGAAACCTTGCGCCTTTTTGCGGCCAATCCGCTTTGAGTCCGAAAGCTCGGCCGGCGCTCAGATCTTGCCGGCTTTGCGCTTCTCGACGAGGCGGTAGAAATCGACGAAGAGCGGGTCGGCGTCGTTCGGGCCGGGGGCGGCCTCGGGGTGGTATTGCACGGAGAAGATCGGTAGTTCCTTGTGGCGGAGACCCTCGACGGTCTGGTCGTTGAGGTTGATCTCGGTGACCAGTGCGCCGCCTTTTTCGAGTGACTTCGGGTCGGTGGCGAAACCGTGGTTCTGGGCGGTGATGGAGACCTTGCCGGTCTCGAGGTTTTTCACCGGCTGGTTGCCGCCGCGGTGACCGAACTTGAGCTTGTACGTCGTGCCGCCGAGGGCGTGCGTGAGCATCTGGTGGCCGAGGCAGATGCCGAAGATGGGGAAGTGCGGCACGAGGCCGGTCACCGTCTGGTGCACATAGCCGAGGGCCGCCGGATCGCCGGGGCCGTTGGAGAGGAACACACCGTCGGGATTGAACTCGCGGATCTGGGCGGCCGTGGCCTTGGCGGGGAAAACGTGCACGTCAAAGCCGTGGTGCACGAGTTTGCGGAAGATGGAGAACTTGGCGCCGTAATCGAAGGCGGCCACGCGGAACCGTTTCCCGCTGGCGGCGGGCGTGGTCAGGGTGGTGCCGACCGGCAGGTAGGGGGCGTTGAAATTGGCGGGGTCCTCGGCGCTCCAGATGTAGGGCTCCGTGCAGGAGACGTCCTTCACGTAGTCGCTGCCGGCCATGTCCTGCCAGTTGCGCGCCCGGGCCACGGCCTCGGTGTCGCTGAGCGGCAGGGTGCTGAGGCAGCACTTCATCGCGCCGTCCACCCGCAGCTTCTTGGTCAGGGCGCGGGTGTCGATTTCGCTCAGGCCGGGGATGCCGTATTTACGCAGGTAGTCGGGGAGGGAGAGTTTCGCCCGCCAGTTGCTGACGATGGGTGACACCTCGCGCACCACGAAACCGGAGCATTTCGGCACGCAGGCCTCGTTGTCCTCGAAGTTCACGCCGTAGTTGCCGATCTGCGGGGCGGTCATTGTCACAATCTGCCCGAAATACGAGGGATCGGTCAGGATCTCCTGGTAGCCGGTCATGGACGTGTTGAACACACATTCCCCGGCAATGGTGGCATCGGCTCCGAAAGCGCGGCCATGAAACACACTGCCATCTTCAAGGGCGAGAATTCCGGTTTTGTGCGTGGACATTAAAGCCGAACGAAAAGGTTTCGCTTCGCGCCTGCCAAGGGGAAACCCCGTCCCCGTGTCATTATTTCTTTTCCCGCCGTTTGACAGGTATGGTTAGGCGCCTTACCAATTCACCACTTAAATGTCCTACATCGAAGACCGCGCCGCTTGGTTCGAGGGCCAAGGCCTCTGGCAACACATC
>JBIJDP010000039.1:0-9456 GCA_044344065.1 Opitutaceae bacterium | reverse complement strand
GTAGTGCCCGGCCTCCGGACGGGCGTTGCATTGTCCGCCAGCGAATATCCATCCGCCCGTCCGGAGGCCGAACGCTACCTGCCGATGCCGAAATTCCCCAACAACCTCCGCCAATAAGCAATAAGCGATAACCAATAACCCATAACCGATCACCCACCCAGCAGCTCCCGCGCGATCGCCGCCCACTCCGTCTCCAGAGAACCCGTCGCCACCGGCCGGCCGGCCCGGGCGTACCAGTAAGCGGCATTGCCGGCGTCCCCCTCCCGGCGGTGCAGGTAGGCGTGCACCCATGAAGCCGCAGGTGATCCGTCTTCCTGCACGCAGGCGTGGGCCCGGGTCCAGTCACCCCGCGCCTCATGCCACAGGGCCTGCAGCGGCGCACCCAAGTCTGTCGGGAACCGCCCGGCCTCCACCTCGGTCTGAAATTCCTCAAATGACATTTGCACCAATGTGGCTGCCGGCCTTCTAGTTGCAATGCCGCCGCCACTGTCCGCATGCCCGCCTCCGACCTCGTCATCATCCGTGAAGCCCTCGCCGCCGAACCCGGTTTCGTCTCCGGGGCCGCCCTCGCGCGCAAACTCGGCGTCAGCCGCGTCGCCGTCTGGCAGCACATGGAAAAGCTGCGCACCCAGGGCTTTGTCTTCGAGGCGGCCAAATCCCGCGGCTACCGCCTCGTCGCCCGCCCCGCCACCCTGCACGCCATCCTGGTCGAGGCGCACCTGAAATCCCGCCTGCGCGATTTCCCCCTCACGGTCCTGGACTCGGTCGACAGCACCAACGACGAGGCCGCCCGCCAGCTCGCGGCCGGCCGGGCCGCCCCCTTTGTCATCCTCGCCCACCGGCAGACGCGCGGCCGCGGCCGCCTCGGCCGCGCCTGGCACAGCGAGGCCAATGGCAACCTCTACGCCAGCTTCGCCTTCCGCCCCCGCCTCGCGCCCGCCCGGCTGGCGACCTTCACGCTCTGGATGGGCGCCAACCTCTGCGAGCTCATCGCCAACTTCTGCGGCATGAGCCCGGGGTTGAAGTGGCCCAACGATCTCCTCTTCGACGGCCGCAAGGTCGGCGGCATGCTGACCGAGGCGCGGGTTGACGCCGACCAGGTCCGCGACCTCGTCTTCGGCCTGGGCCTCAACGTCAACAGTCCGGCCACCGCCTGGCCCGGCGACCTCGGCCGCCGCGCCACCTCGCTCTCCATCCGCACGGGCGCCCCGCTGGACCTCAATCGCTTTGCCGCGGCGCTGATCGGCCGGGTCCGCCTCGCGTACGGCCAGTTCATCGACGGCGACCATGTCGACACCATCGCCGACCTCTGGAACCGCCACGACATCCTCCGGGGCCGCCCCGTCACGGTGCTCCAGGGCACGCGCCGGCTCGCCGGCATTGCCGCCGGCATCGACGATGCCGGCTCCCTCATTCTCCGCGACGACCGCGGGCGCACGCACCGCTTCACCGCCGGCGAAGTCACGCTTGAGAAAGCAGGTTGAGTCTCCCGCCCGCGCTGCGCCATATTCCCTTCCACCGCATGTCCGACGTCCCGCCCGCCATTGAAGTTTCCCACCTCGTCAAGAGCTACGCCGGGGTGACCGCCGTCAACGACATCAGCTTCAGCCTCGCGCGCGGCGAAATCCTCGGATTTCTCGGCCCCAACGGCGCCGGCAAGTCCACCACCATGCGCATCCTCACGGGCTACCTGCCGGCCACTTCCGGCCACGTGGCCATCTGCGGCGTCCCGGTCGCCTCGCACCCCGACATGGTGAAGCGCCACATCGGCTACATGCCGGAGAACAATCCCCTGCCCGAGGACATGCGGGTCTCCGAGTACCTCTACTTCCGCGGCCGCCTGAAGGAAATCTCCCGCAGCAAGCTCGGCCCGCGCATCGACGAGGTGCTTGAGCTCTGCGACCTGAAGCGCGTCCGCCACAAGATCATCGGCAAGCTCTCGAAGGGCTTCCGCCAGCGCGTCGGCATTGCCGAGGCCATCCTCGCCGAGCCGCCGGTCATCATCATGGACGAGCCCACCATCGGCCTCGACCCGCACCAGATCCTCATCGTCCGCGACCTCATCGCCAGCCTGCGCGGCCGCATGACGGTCATCATCTCCTCCCACATCCTGCCGGAGATCGAGATGACCTGCGATCGCGTCCTCATCATCAACCAGGGCCGCGTGGTCGCCCAGGGCACGCCCTCCGACCTCCGCCGCGAGATCCTCGGCCATTCCTCCTACGAGGCCGAGGTGGCCGGCGATCTCAGCGGGCTCCCCGACCTGCTCGCCACCGTCGAACCCTCCCTGCGCCTCACCGCCACCGGCGAACCCGACGCCCTCGGTTTCGCCACCCTCACCATGACCACCGCCTCGGACGAGGCGCTGGGCGAGCCCCTCCTCCGCATCCTGGCCGGCGCCGGCCTGCGCGTGCGCGCGCTCAGTCGCGCCCACCCCACGCTGGAGGACGTCTTCCTCGCCGCCACCCGCCGCAGCTGGGATGTCGTCGCCTCGGCGCCGAAGGGAAAGACTGAAAAACTGAAGGTCTGAATGGCTGAAGCCAAGCCACCCGAACCGCCTTCACCCTGCCGCCAGCAAGCCCTTCAGCCTTTCAGCCCTTCTTCCCATGAAGCACTTTTTCACCCTGCTCAGCCACGAGATCCGGATGCTGCTGGTGAACCCGGGCACCTACATCGCCGCGACCGCCTTCCTGGTCTTCATGGGTTTCATCTTCACCGGCATCCTGGAGAGCTACAGCAAGACCCCGCAGGAAACCCCGCCCGCCCAGGTCTTCTTCCAGTTTTTCTGGCTGCCCGTCTTCTTCATGGTGCCGCTGCTCACGATGAAGTGCCTCGCCGAGGAGCGCCGGCTCGGGACCATTGAGACCCTGCTCACCACCCCGGTCACCACCACCGAGGTCGTCCTGGGCAAGTACGCCGCCGCCTACTGCCTCTACGTCGTGCTCTGGGGCGCCACCGGCGGGTTCTTCTGGATCCTGCACCGGTTCGCCGGCGACGCGCGCATCCTCGACTCCGGTCCGCTCGTCGGGGGCTACCTCTTCATTAGCGTTTCCGGCCTGCTCTTCATCGCCGTCGGGGTCTTCGCCAGCTCGCTCTCCCGCAACCAGGCCGTCGCCGGCATCCTCTGCTTCACCATGCTCTTCGCCCTGATCATCGGCGGCCGCTTTTTGCAGGAGGCGCAGTGGCTCGACCGCGAGGCGTTCACACCGGTCAAGGCCGCCGTGGACTACGCGCAGATCTTCCGGCACTACGAGGATTTCACCCGCGGCGTCGTGGACACGCGCCAGCTGCTCTTCTACTTCAGCGGCACCGTCCTCGCGCTCATCTTCAGCATCCTCGGGGTCGAGGCCAAGCTCCTCCACAGCTGAACCGCCATGCACGCCCCCGACAGCTTCCGCACCGCCCGCTGGCTCCGCACGCTCAACCTCGTGCTCCAGGCCGTCCTCTTCCTCTCCTTCTTCGGCGGCCTGAACTACCTCGCCCGCAACTACGCCTGGCGGTTCGACCTCACCCAGCACCGCCGCCACTCGCTCTCGCCCGAGACCCTCGCCTACCTCCGCACCCTCGACCTGCCGGTCCGCATCGTCGCCACCTTCACCGAGGACGCCGAGAACCCCGAGGTCGCCCAGGCCTGGCGCGACCTCAACGGCCTGCTCCGCGAGTACGCCTACGCGACCGAGGACCGCGCCGCCCGTATCAGCGTCAAATATCTCGACGTGTACCAGCAGCGCCGCGAGGCCGAGCAGCTCGGCATCGAGCAGCCCAACGTCATCCTCCTCACCTGCGGCGAAAAGCGCCGCGTGGTCACGCTGGATGAACTCTACCGCGTGGAGGCGCTGGAGAAGAAGGCCTTCCTGGGCGAGCAAACGATGACCGCTGCCATCCTCGACGTGTCCCGGCCCGAGCGGAAAAAAATCTACTTCCTGGCCGGCCACGGCGAACTCCAGCCCGACGACGTGTCCCCCGCGACCGGCCTTTCCGTCCTCAACGACCAGCTCAAGCTCCGCAATTTCGACGTCGAGATCCTGCACCTCAGCACGGCCCGCCGGATTCCGGATGACGCCGCCCTCGTGGTCTCCGCCTCGCCCTTCGAACGCTACGACCCGAGCGAGCAGGAGCTCCTCCGCCAATACCTCGCCACCCGGGCTGGCCGCGTCATCCTCATCCTCGCGCCCACCAAGGCCCACGGGCTGGAGGATCTGCTCTACGACTGGGGCGTGCTCGTCGACGACGTCGTCATCTACGACACCAACCCGGAGAGTTTCTCGGACAACGGCGACTTCATCCTGCGCAATTTCACCCCGCACCCCATCACGCAGACCCTCCTCGACTACAAGATGACCCTGCGGGTCGGCCTCTGCCGCAGCGTCCGGCCCGATCCCGGCCGGGCCACGGGCAACGGGCTCCTCGTCACCACCCTCGCCGCCACTTATCCGACCGCCTGGGGCGAGGCGGCCTACATCCAGCGCCGCAACCCCGAATACAACCCAGGCGTAGATCTCAAGGGGCTGCCAAACATGGCCCCCGCCAACCGCCTCGGCGTCATCGTCGCCTCCGAGCGCGTCCAGGTCCGCGACAACCTCCCCTTCAGCGTGCTGACCGGCCGCCTGGTCGTGCTCGGCACGGGCGACCTGGTGGTCAACCAGCGCCTCGCGAGCGAGGGCAATCTCACCCTCTTCCTCAACGCCGTGAACTGGGCCGTCACGCGCGACACCCAGCTCAACATTCCCGCCCGGCCCATCGAGCGCTTCCTGCTCTCGCTCAACCAGCGCGAGCTCACCCAGCTCCGCTACAGTCTCATGATCGGCCTGCCCGCGGTCGCCGCGCTGCTCGGCCTCTTCGTCTACTGGTCCCGACGCAACTGAACTCCCCCGCCATGCGCACCAAAGTCACGCTCGTCCTCGTTTTCCTCAACGTCGCGCTCTTCTTCTTCATCTTCAAGTTCGAGCGCGGCTGGCGCACCCAACGCGACTCCCTGGAGGCCCGCCGCCGCGTGCTCGGCCCCGAGACCGCCGATATCCGCACGCTGCACATCACCGGTCCCGAGCTTCCGGCCATCAGCCTGAAGCGCACCGGCGACGATTGGTCGCTGACGGAGCCCATTGACTGGCCCGCCAATCCGCACGCGGTCAGCCGCATCGTCAACGAACTCCAGTTCCTCGAGCACGAAACCAGTTTCACCGTCCGCGACCTGGAGAAAAACGGCCAGTCCCTCGCCGACTACGGCCTCGCCCACCCGCGGCTCAGCGTGACCTTCACCTCCGGCGCCGAGGCCGACAATTCCGTCACGCTCCGGCTGGGCGATGAAACCAAGGTCGGCAACCGCCTCTACGTGCTCTCCGCCGATGGCAGCCGCGTCCACGTCGTCAACCTGAGCCTCGCCCGCAGCCTGGCACTGCCCGTCGAGGAACTGCGCGCCGACACGCTCTTCACCATCCCGGTCTTCGAGGCCCGCTCGCTCACCCTGCAAAATTCGGCCAACCTCCGGGTCCGCCTCCGCCGCGAGGCCAGCCGCTGGTCCTTCGAGGCGCCCATCATCGCCCGGGCCAACAAGACCGGCACCGAGCTCGCCATCAACGCCCTCTACTCGCTCCGCGTCCGCTCCTTCACCGCGCCCGCCGGCGAACCGGTCCCCGGCGCCGCCCCCACCCTGCGCATCACCCTCGAGGGCAACAACCGCCGCGAGACCCTCGTGCTCGGCACCGAACTCGGCACCACCGCCATCGCCGAGGCGGCCACCAGCAGCCCGACCGGGGCCACCGCGCGACCCGACATCGAGTTCTCCGCCTCCCTCGAGGGCAAACCCGCCGTCTTCACGGTCGCCATCCCCGGCGCCCTCCTCGACGCCCTGCGCAACGCGCAGGAGGTGCTCCGCGAAACCCGCATCCTCGACTTCGAGCCGACCGGCGTCACGGGTCTCACCCTCGGCGCCCCCAACCAGCCCGAGCTCATCCTCCAGCGCGATCCGGCCGCGCCGGCCGATGCGCCGTGGCAGCTCGTGCGCCGCGACGCCGCCCAGGGTCCGCAGACCCAGCCCGCCGACCGCAAGGTCGTGGAACGCCTGCTGGAGCAGCTCAATTTGCTGTCCGCGCAGAAATTCCAGAGTGACGCCCCCTCCGATGCCGACCTGGAGAACTGGGGCTTCAACCAGCCCGAGCGCGAGGTCACCCTCACCCTGGCCGCCGCCCCGAATACCACCCGCACGCTCAAGCTCCAGATCGGCCTCACCACCCCGCGCGACGACCGCGCCTACGCCCGCCTCGCCGGCGAACGCTTCATCTACACGGTGGACCCGGCCATCCTGACCGAAACCACCGTGTCACCGCTCGCCTACCGCGAACGCCTCCTCCGGGAACTGCCCGCCACCGCGAAGCTCACGACGCTCAGGCTGACCGACCTGGCGGACGGTGCCATACTCGTGGACCGCGCCCTCGCGGAGGAACCGGCCGGCACCCCGCTGCAGGTCCTCGCGGCGCAATTGCGCACCCTCCGGGTCCGCAGCTTTGTCCAGGAGGGATTTGCCGACAAGGTGGCCGCCGGCGGCGAGGAACGCCCGTGGCGTTACCGCCTGGAGGCCACCGTCGACCTTCCGGCCGGCACCGGCGTGCAGACCGAAACCGAGACCTGGTTCTTCACCGAGCGCATCGCCGGCACGCAGCAGCTCGGCGGCTCGGAAAAATTCGCCGCCACCTTCGAGCTCGAACAGGCCCTCCTCGACGCGCTTTGGGCCGTGACTTACGCGAAGCGCGATCCCGGTCCGCCGGCCGTCACCGCCCCGCCCGCGCCCGCCGCCGTGGCCACTCCGCAACCCTGACTTCCGGTCGCGCCGCATGAAACCCTGGCTGAAGTTTTGCTGGCAGGGCACGTACTTTTGCGCGACGTGCCTGGCCTCCTTCTGCCTGTGGACCCTGTGGCTGGGTCTTGTCATCCTGCTCGTCTTCCAGATTTTCATCGCGAGTTCCCGGGAACTCGCCCTGCCGGACTTTGTGCTCCGCTCGCTGGAACAGCGCCTCGCGGCGTCGGGTGTGCGCGCGGAATTCGGCCGCGCCAGTTTCGACCCCACGGGTCGCGTGCTCATCGAACAGGCCCGCCTGCTCCTGCCCGCGTTCGGCGAACCCGTCGTCAGCGCCCGGTCGGTTTATCTCACCCTCGATCCCTGGGCGCTCATGGTCGGCCGCGTCGAGCCCCGGGAGCTGCAGGTCTCGGGCGCGAGCCTGTACGTCACGGCCATGCTCTCGCCCACGGGGCGCAGCGAGCCGCTGGTGCACGACCTCGATTTCACCCTCATCCCCGGCCCGCAGGGCTATGAGCTCCCGCAACTCGCCGGCCGCATCGCCGCCCTGAACGTCACCGCACACGGCGGCTGGCAGACCACCTCCATGCGCCATGGCCGCGCCCCGCTGCCCCCGATCCCGGAGCTTCTCGTGCGCAGCTACCCCGTGATCTGCCGGCAGCTCATTGCCGTCACCGATCAATTGGCCATGCTCGAGACCCCCGCCCTGAACCTGGTGCTCACCCCCTCCGAATCCCGCGGCGCGGTCATTGACGTCGAACTGCTCGCTGCCGGGGTGAAGCTGCCCGCACCCCGGGCGCTCACGGCCTCCGGCCTGCGCGTGATGACCAGCCTGCCCCTGCTGGGCGACACGCCCGTGGCCGACCGGATCGAACTCGCGGCCGACCGGCTGGAACTGCCGGGACAATTCCGGGCCCGGGGCGTGCGGGCCTTCGTCCACGGCCGCCTGCAATCCAACCTGCGCCACTACGATTACAGCCGGATTGAAGCGGCGGTGCAGTGGATCAGCGGCGCCGGAATCTACACCGGACCGCTGATGGTCCGCACCACCGGCCAGTTCCCGGCCCTGCAGATCGAGCTGGCCACCCAGGTCCTGGATGAGCCGCTGGAGTTGCAGGGGCGCATTGATGCCGCCGCGCAGAGCGCCCGTTTCCGGGCGGCCGGCCGCTTTGCCCCCGACCTGGTGGACCTGATCGGCCGGCAACTACACCGCGATCTCCGCCGGTACATCTCCTTCCACTCCGCGCCGGCCTTCGACCTAGACGTAGAATTCAAGCCGGGGTGGAAGTTTGCCCAACTCGCCGGCCGGATCTCGGGCAGCAACGTCAATGCCTACCAGGTGGCGATGGATTCGTTTGCCGGTCACATCACTTTTGACGGCCGCCGCTTTCTCGCCACCGATGCCGTCGCCTCCCTGGACGGCAACTACGCCCGCGGCAGCTACGAGCAGAACTTCACCACGCGCGAATACCGCTTTCTCCTCAACGGCCGGCTGAATCCGCCCGCCATCAGCGGCTGGTTCCGCGAATGGTGGACGAATTTCTGGCAGCAGTTCGACTTCACCGTCGCCGCCCCCGAGGCAGATGTGGACGTGCACGGATACTGGGGCCGCGGCCCGGAGACGACCGTCTTCGTCTTCGCGGATTGTGCAGAGCCCGTCATCCGTGGAGTCCGCCTCGACCACGCCATCGCGCGGGTCTTCATCCGCCCGCATTTCTACGACGCCATCGAGGTGTTCGCCACCCATGGCGGCGGCGCCGCCCGGGGCAACTTCACCCGCCGCACCGCCGGGGCCGACTATGCGCTGGATACCATGATCTTCGACTTTGATTCCACGCTCGAGCTGCCGGTGGCCGCCGGCCTGGTCGGCCCGGAGCTGACCGACATGCTCAAGCCTTTTGTGTTCTCCGCCCCGCCGTCGGTCCGGGCGCGCGGCCATATCGACGGTCCGGCCGCCCCCAAGGGAGTCCACCGCGAGATCCACGTCACCGGCCGCGGCACCGGGACCTTCACTCTCTACGATTTTCCCCTGCAGCACCTCCAATTCGGAGCCGAAATGCGCGACGACGACATTCGCATCTCGCCGGTCGAGACCAGCTTCGCCGGCGGCACGGTCTCCGGCAGTGTGCGCCTGAGCGGGCCCGCCGCCGACCGGAAGCTGGGCTTTGCCCTGTCGCTCCGGGAGGGCTCCCTGCGCGACGCGGCCACCATCCTCGAGACCTTCTCGGCCCGGCGGCGCGGCGTGCCACCCACGGCCAATAGTGCGTACATCGAGGGCACGGCCCAGGTGCGCGTCGGGCTCGACCTCACGGCGGAGGGCGAGGCCGACGATCCCCTGAGTTTGACCGGCACCGGCCATGCCGACCTCAGCGGACAGGGCCTGGGCCGCATCCGCCTCCTCGGCCTGCTCTCGGAACTGCTCAACTTCACCGCCCTCCGCTTCGACACCTTGCGCACGGATTTCAAGATCGAGCGCAACACCCTCGTGTTCCCCCATGTGAACATCACCGGACCCGACGCCGCCATGTCGGCCCACGGTTCCTACCTGCTCGACCGCAAGGAACTCGATTTCAACGCCCGCATCTTCCCCTTTCAGGAAAGCTCTTTCATCCTCAAGAGTGTGGTGGGCCTGGTGTTGACCCCGCTCTCGGGCGTGCTTGAGG
>JBIJDP010000601.1:0-2573 GCA_044344065.1 Opitutaceae bacterium | reverse complement strand
ATCCCGCCCCTTCCGAACGCGCGCTCAACGGCCCGCAATACTGGCGCAGCCTTGACGAACTGTCGGCCACGCCCGGTTTCAAGGAGCAGCTCGCCCGCGAATTTCCCGAAGGTGCCTCGAACCTGGACGGTGTGGACCGCCGCCAGTTCATGAAGATCATGGCCGCCTCCTTCGCCTTGGGCGGAGTCGGGCTGGCCGGCTGCCGCCGCCCGGAAGCCAACATCCTGCCGTTCGGCAAGTCCGTCGAGGGCGTGATCCCCGGTCTGCCGCTCTACTTCGCCACCGCGATGCCCCTGCGGAAGTCGGCCATCCCGCTCCTGGCCGAGACCCATCAGGGCCGTCCGACCAAGCTGGAAGGCAACCCCGGCTATGTGCCGCATGGCGGAGCCAGTTCCCTGCTGGCCCAGGCTTCCGTCCTCGATCTGTACGATCCCGACCGCGCCACCGCTCACACCCAGGGCGGCCAGACCCTCAACGAGGCGGCCGTCAATGATCTGCTGGCCAAACTGGGCGCGGAGTATGCCGCGACCAAGGGTGCCGGCCTCGCCTTCCTCGCCGAGGAATCAGGTTCGCCGACGCGGGCCCGCCTCTTGGCAAAACTCAAGCAGCAGCTCCCCCGCGCCATCTGGGCCGAGTATGAGCCGGTGCAGGACGAGCCTCCGGTGTCGGCCGCCCGGGCCGCCTTTGGCAAGGACGTCAAACCGATCTACCGTTTCGCCAGGGCCAGCCGCATTGTCTCGATCGATGCAGATTTCCTGAACGCCTCCGGCACCAACCTGCATTACGCCCGCGAGTTCGCGAAGGGCCGCAAGGTCGTGCAGAAGGATGATCCGATGAACCGCCTCTATGTGGCGGAAAGCGGCTTCACCCTCACCGGCAGCATGGCGGACCATCGCCTGCGTCTGGCCAGCAGTCACATGCTGGCGCTGACCGCCGCCCTGGCGGGCAAGACCACCGGAACCGAGGTTTTTGCCTCACTGGCCTCCGGCTTGGACGTGAATCCGCAATGGATCGCGGAATGCGCCGCCGATCTGCTGGAACACAAGGGCGATTCCCTCGTGGTCGCCGGGGCGCACCTGCCGGTTGAAGTGCATGTCCTCGCCTACCAGATCAACGCCGCCCTCGGCAATATCGGCAGGACGGTTGATTTCGTGGCCGTCGAATCCTCGGATGCCTCGACGATCCAGGGCCTCACCACCGCCATCAAGTCCAGCGATGTGAAGGCACTGGTCATCCTCGGCGGCAACCCTGCCTACAATGCGCCCGCGGATCTTGACTGGGTTTCCCTGCAGAAGTCGGTGCCCCAGGTGATCCGTTACGGCTACTACGTGGATGAAACCTCCGCGCTGGCCGGAACCCACCTCGCCGCCACGCACTATCTCGAATCCTGGGGCGACGCCCGCACCTTTGACGGGACCGTGGTCCCGGTGCAGCCGATGATCCTCCCGCTCTTCAAGGGCGTGACTGAACTCGAAGTGCTCACCCGCATCCTCGGGGAGGAAAACGCGGATCCGTATTCACAGGTTTATCTGACCATCGGTGGCCTCTCGAAGGATGACCCGGTAAAAGCTTTCCGCCAGTTCCTGCATGACGGCGTGCTGGCCAACTCGGCTTACCCTGTCACCACGGTGAATTTCAGCATCCGCTCGGCTGGTGCTGCGCTCGCCGGAGCCAAGGCCCCGGTCGCGGTCGGCAAGGACAGCCTCGAGGTCCGCTTCACCACCGACTACAAGATGGATGACGGCCGCTTCGCCAACAACGGCTGGCTCCAGGAGTGCCCGGACCCGATCACGAAGATCGCCTGGGACAATGCCATTCTCATCAGCCCGCGGCTCGGCAAGGAACTGGGCATCGCGCCGAAGGGTTCCAAGCTGCAGGTCGCGCGCGTCGAGGAGGCCGAATTTGTCCGCGGTCGCGAGTCCGCCCACATCGGCGAGGTCACGGTCAATGGACGCAAGGTCCGCGGTCCGCTGCACATCCAGCCAGGTCTCTCCAACTACACCCTCGTGCTGCCGTTGGGTTACGGTCGCGGCACCAGCGGCCGGGTGGGGCAGGGCGCCGGCTTCAATGCCTATCCCGCCCGCACGTCCTCGGCGATGGGATTTGCCAACGGTGCGACGCTGACCCTCACGGGTGAGCGCTACCAGATGGCGAACACGCAGGAGCACTGGTCGATGGAAGGCCGCGACATCGTGCGCGAGGCCAACCTCGATGAGTTCCATGCGGATCCCGCCTATGTGACCAAGGTGGGCCTGGAGTCACACAGCCCCTCGATCCTCGGCGAAGAGGGCGAGAAGATGACGCCGGCTGAACGCGCCGCCCTCCTCCCGCGCGGCGGATCGCTCTACAAGACGCCCGAATTTGACGGCAAGCACCAGTGGGGCATGTCGATCGACCTCAACACCTGCACCGGCTGCAACGCCTGCGTGGTGGCCTGCCAGGCTGAGAACAACATTCCGATCGTCGGCAAGGACCAGGTCATGCGCGGCCGCGAGATGCACTGGATCCGCCTCGACCGCTATTATTCTGACGGCAAGGCGGACGGCGGGGCCTTCGGCGGCGAGGGCAATCGC
>JBIJDP010000038.1:0-9526 GCA_044344065.1 Opitutaceae bacterium | reverse complement strand
ATGTTCCGCGCCGTGAGCCTGTTCACGGGCATGCTGTTCAACTATTTCCTCATCGGCCACGCGAAGGAGTACTTCATGCCCATCCTGTCCGGCATCGGCCTCCTGTACGGCGTGGGCGTCGTGCTGATGTGCCTGATGGTGAAGGAGGGTGACTACCCGCCGCCGGAGCCGGTGGCGGACGGCCAGGGCGGACACCTCGTGGCGGCGATCAAGTCCTACGGCCGCGACTGCTTCTCGCATGCCTATTACTGGTGGGTGTTCGCGGCCATGGCGTTGTCGGCCATGTGCTTCGTGCCGATCAACCTGTTCAGCGTCTATGCCGCGGAAAGCTTCGGCATGACCATGACCACTTACGGACGCTACATCGTGGTCACCTACGCCTGCTCGCTCGTGCTGGCCTATCCGCTGGGCTGGATGGCCGACCGCTTTCACGCCACGCGCATGGGCATCGGCGCCCTGGCGGTTTATGGCATCATCATGGGCGCGGGCTACTTCTGGATCTCGGGCCCGGAAACTTTCGGCGCGGTCTTCTTCGCCCATGTGGTCCTGTCGGGCTGCTATTTCACCGGCACGGCGGCACTGGGGCAGATGCTCTTCCCCAAGCTGAAGTTCGCGCAGTTTGCCGCGGCCGGCGGCATTTTGCTGTCGGTCTGCAACGTGGCCTTCGGTCCCATCCTCGGCGTGCTGCTCGACCTGCTGGGTCACGATTACCGCTACACCTTCGGCCTGAGCAGCCTCATGGCGTTCATCGCGCTGCTGCTGAGCCTCGTCGTGTACTACCGGTTCATGGCCATCGGCGGACCGAAGCATTACGTGGCGCCGGAATAGGCAGCGGCGGGAGCCGCTGCTGGGAGAGGGGAGATCGAAGATGGGAGATGGATCAGAAGCATTCTCCATTCTCGTCATCATGCTCGCACACTCGGTTCGGGCCGTAGGTCAGCCCGCTGGCGGGCGCGGTTCGGGCGCGCGCGAGCGCGCTGGCCTACGGGTGGTAACTCAGCCTGAGAACGGGCGGACTGACGAAAGAGAAAGATAAAGAGGAAAGAGAAAGATTTTATGGGGCGGTTCCTACAGGTGGGACGCATTCCGCGGGCGGGGTGCCGACTTTGGGCTCGTGTCGCCACGGCCGGATGCGAAGCCTCGGGGCCGCTTCGCCCCATGCGCACCCTCCTTCGCGGCATTACCTGGGATCACACCCGCGGCTTCGGCCCGATGGTGGCCACGGCGCAGCGGTGGCACGAATTGCACCCGGAGGTGGAGATCGTCTGGGAGAAGCGCACGCTCCAGGCGTTTGCCGACGAGTCCATCGCCTCGCTGGCGCGGAAATTTGACCTGCTGGTGGTGGATCATCCCTCGATGGGCGAGGCGGCGGCGCACGGACTCTTCCTGCCGCTGGAGCAGCACCTGCCGGCGGATTTTCTGCGCGAGCAGGCGGCCAACAGCACCGGCGCCTCGCATGCCTCGTATCAGGTCAACGGTTCGCAATGGGCGCTGGCCATCGATGCCGCCGCGCCGATCGCCGGCTGGCGCGAGGACGTGCTGGCGGCGGCGGGTGAAAGCGTGCCGCAGACCTGGGACGAACTGCTGGCCCTGGCGCGACGCGGACGCGTGGCGTTCTGCGGCTGGCCGATTGACTGCCTGATGTATTTCTATGCGTTCTGCGTGAACGAGGGGGAGACGCCCTTCGGTCCGGACAAGTCGCGCCTCGTGTCGGAGCCAGTGGGCGTTGCCGCGCTACGGGCCATCAAGGAACTGGCCGACGCGTGCCATCCGGACGGTTTCACGCGCAACCCGATCCGCACCTGGGAGTGGCTCGCGGCGCAGGAACGCGAGGCCTATTGTCCGTTCGCCTACGGCTATTCGAATTATGCCCGGGCCGGTTATGCGGCCCACCGTCTGAAATTCGGCGGGTTGGTGACACGCAAGGGCCGGCCGCTCACCTGCACGCTGGGCGGCACGGGACTGGCGATCTCGGCGCGGACGAAGCAGGCGGCGGCCGCGCTGGCCTACGCGCAGTTCGTCGCGAGCGGTGAAATCCAGGCCGGAGTTTATGCGATGGGTGGCGGACAGCCGGCGCATCGGCGGGCGTGGCTCAATGCGGAGAACAACCGGCAGACGCAGGATTTCTTCCATGATACGCTGCCGGTCATTGAAAACGCCTACATGCGTCCGCGCTTCGACGGGTATATTGATTTTCAGGTGAAGGCGCCGGCGCACGTCGTGGCGGCGTTGCGCAACGAAATCACGCCGCAGCAGGCGCTGGAGCGGCTCAATGCGTTGTACCGTGGGTACCCGGCAAGGTGAGTTTCGATCCGGTGGAACCACTGATGAACACTGATAAGCACTGATGAATGCAGTGATTGAACCGCGAAGGCCGCGAAGGGACGCGAGAAATCTTGGGCAATACGTAGGCCAGCGCGCTTGCGCGCGCCCGAACCGCGCCCGCAAGCGGGCTGACCTACAAGAACCGGATCTCCTTCGCGTCCCTTCGCGTCCTTCGCGGTTTATCGATCAGTGTTTATCAGTGTGCATCAGTGGCTAAACCCGTTTTTCTCCCATTTTCCCCATGATCGTCACCCCCAACCCCATCCTCGGCGCCTTCCTGCACAGCATCGGCGCCACCTCAGCGGCGCTGTGCTACACGCCCCAGAAAAAAGTGCGCGGCTGGTCGTGGCAAAGCTACTGGCTCGTGCAGGCCTCGTTCTGCTGGCTGATCCTGCCGGTGCTCGGGGCCTGGTGGACGATTCCGCAGTTGGGCCTCGTGCTGGCGGAGGCGCCGCGCGAGGCGATGCTCAAGGCCTTCCTGCTCGGCGCGCTCTACGGCGTGGGCGGCACGGCCTTCGGGCTGGCGATCCGCTACATCGGGTTCTCGCTGACCTATGCGCTGGCGATCGGCATCTCCTGCGTCCTCGGCACGCTGGCGGGCCCGCTGGTGGCCGGCGAACTCGGGGCAATCATGGCCAAGCCCGGCGGCGGCATCGTGGTGGCGGGCGTGGCGATCGGCGCCGCGGGCATCTTGCTCGTGGGCCTGGCCGGCCGCATGAAGGAGAAGAATCTCGCCGCGACCGGACCCGGGGTGGGCGAATTCCATTTCGCCAAGGGCCTCGCGCTCTGCCTGCTGGCCGGCGTGCTGTCGGCGGTGTATGGGTTTTCGCTGCAGGCCGGGCAGCCGATCGCGGATGTGGCGGCGGCGCATGGCGCGGGCGAGTTCCAGGGCAATGTGATCTACATCTTTTCGAACACCGGCGCCTTCCTGACCACGGCCGTCTACTGTATCTTTCTGCATTCGCAGAACGGCACCGCCGGGGAAGTATTCCGGGGTGAGGCGGGGGCGCCGGCCAGCCGGCTCCGGCTCAACTGGGCGATGGCGGTGCTCACGGGCTGCCTTTGGTACGGTCAGTTCTTCTTCTACGGCCTCGGTCACACGCGCATGGGCAGCTTCGCGTTTTCCTCGTGGGCGCTGCACATGACCATGCTGGTGCTCGTGAGCGCCACGGTGGGCGTCGTCCTGCGCGAATGGCGCGGCTGCCGGCCCGCGACCAAACTCATGCTGACCGCCGCGCTCACCGTGCTGCTTGTCGCGGTGAGCACCCTCACATGGGGCAACTACCTGGGTTCGGTCTGAGGTTTTTGACCACGGATCACACGGATATCACGGATCGGAGACTGACACCTAAGGCCCGAGCCATTTCACAGGAGGAAGCAGAGGTAACGGAGAACCCCAACACTCTGTTACCTCTGCTTCCTCCTGTGAAAGGATCGGATAAGTCTTCCTCTGATTGATCCGTGCAATCCGTGTGATCCGTGGTTAAAGGCTTGGGGTAAATAATGGATCTCATCGACACCCACGTGCACCTGATGCACCCCGAGCTCTTCGCCTATCCCTGGTGCGCGGGAAATCCGGCCCTGCAGCGGCGCTTCAACCTGGAGGATTACCGGGCGGCCGCGGCCAAGGCGAAAGGCCGGGCGCAGATCCAGGCGATGCTGTTCATGGAGGCGGACGTGCCCGCCGCGCAGCAGGCGGCGGAGACGGAATTTTTCGCGCGCATGGCCGACAAGGACCGGGGCGACCCGCCCCTGCTGGCGGTCATCGCGGCGGCCGCGCCGGAGACGGCGGACTTCCCGCGGCAACTGGCCCGGCTGGCCGGTGATGCGCGGGTGCGCGGCCTGCGGCGCGTGCTGCATAATGTCCCGGACGAACTCGCCCAGACGGAACTGTTCGCCGAGAATCTCCGGCTGCTGGCGAAGCATGAACTCACGTTCGACCTGTGCGTGCGGCCGCGGCAGCTGGCCATTATGGCCGAGCTGGCAGGGAAGTGTCCGCAGACGCAGTTCGTGCTCGATCACGCCGGGGCGCCCGATGTGGCCGGCGGCGAAGCCGAACTGTGGCGTGAAGGCATCCGCCGGCTTGCGGCGCATGCCAATGTCGCCTGCAAGTTTTCCGGACTCGGGAGCCTGGCCGACAAGTCCAAGCCGCTGACAGCGCAGATACGGCCGTATTTCACGCACTGCCTGGAGTGCTTTTATCCCGAGCGCGTGCTCTGGGGCAGCGACTGGCCGGTGAGTCCGAAACTGCAGGAGTGGGTAGAGACCACCGCGGAGCTGCTGGGCGAATTGAGCGACCACGAGCAGGCGGCAATCGGCACGGGCAACGCTGGGCGCATCTATCGGCTGAACTGAAGGCGCATCGCGGAAACGCGGAAGGGCGGAGACGCGGAATAGAGCGCAGCGTTGGTTTGCGCTGGAACCCGGTGAAGGGTCATAGGTCGGAGCGTCCCATGACCTACCTATGCCTGTCGGGTCCTTTTGCGCGGCTGCGCCTTTGTGTGGCGATTTTCGCCGCCCTCCTGGCCGGCGGGGCAGGCGGATGGACCTTGGTGGCTGGCCCGGCCGTGACCGATGACGAGGTCGAGGCGCTGGCCGCGTATGCGCGCCTCTATGGTTATGTGCGCTGGTTTCATCCCAGCGATGAGGGGGCGGAGGTGGATTGGGAACGGCTCGCGGTGCTCGGGGCCGCGGATGTGCGGCGGGCCCGCGAAGCCGGTGGACTGCAGACGGCCCTCGGGAACGTGTTCCAGCCGATCGCGCCGACACTTGCCTTGCGTCCGATTGGGTCCGGCGGAGTCGGTTGGCCGCATAACCTGCCGGAGCTGGGTGGCCGGGTTACCTATTGGCAGCACCGGGGCGTGAAGCTCGGCAGCCGGCCATCGCCCTACCTCGGCCGGCGGGTGATCAGCGATGATACGAGCAAGGAGCGTAAGCCGCTGTTCGAGGGCTCGCCGATGGCCGCGCCGATACTGGCCGTGACGCTGAACCGTGATCTGGAGGCTCGACTGCCGCTCGTGCTGCCCGTGGATCAGGCCAATCGAACGGCTGGGGCTTTGGCCCCTTCATTTCTCGCGCTCAAGGAGCGTCTGGCGGCATGCGAGTATGTGAAAGGCGATCCGAATGATCCGGCTGTGCGCGTCGCGGGCGTGGTGATCCTCTGGAATGTGATGCAGCATTTCTTCCCGTACCACGCCGAAGCCGGCGTCGACTGGATGGCGCAACTGCGGCCGGCGCTCCGGGCCGCACTCGTGGCGGAGACGCCGGATGATTTTCGCGATGGCCTGTGCCGGCTGGTGGCCCGGCTGCAGGACGGACACGGCGTCTATTATGCCGAGTTGAGCGAACAACGCGCACCGGTGCATGAGCATGCCCAGACCGCCGGTGGCCTGTCCATCCGGGTGGCGATGGTCGACGAACGAATCGTCGTGACCGCGGTGCGCGAGGCCGCGACCTTCGTGTCGGGTGACGTAATTGAGTCCGTCGGCGGCGTGTCGGCGTGCAAGGTACTCGCGGCTCGGGAGGAACTGGTTTCGGGTTCGCCGCACCTGCGGCGCTATCGGGCCTTGAACCGCTTCGGGCAGGGGCCGGTCGGAGCGACTATCGACGTTAACGTGGAGCGCGACGGCGCGCGCATGACGATCCCCGTGACGCTCGAGGCCGACCAGCGTGGTTACTTCTTCAATCCGATGCCGGAGTTCGAGCTACCGACCTTTGCGGAGGTCGCGCCGGGAATCTTCTACGTCAATCTCGTGACCTGCACCAAGGCGGATTACGTGGCGCGTCTCGACGACTTGGCACAGGCCCGGGGCGTGATCTTTGACTGGCGTTGGGACGGCCAGCGGCGCCCGATCAGCGGTCCGCCGGTCTCGGTTGTGGCCGATGTGATTCCGTACCTTACGAATGCCGAGGTGCATTCCGCGCCCTTCCTGGTGCCGCAAATCGTCCGCCCGGACCGGGAAGGATGGACCTGGTGGGATGGAGGCTGGCCGCTGAAGCCGAAGCCGCCGCGCTTTGCCGGCAAGGTTGCTTTCATCACGACGCCCGGCGTCGTGAGCTACGGCGAGACCTGCATGGCGATCATCGATCACTATCAGCTGGCCATGATCGTGGGCGAGCCGACGGCAGGCTGCAACGGCAACGCGAATTTCCTCTCCCTGCCCGGAGGCGGCACGCTGATGTGGACCGGGATGCGCGTGACCAGGCACGACGGAAGCCAGCTCTATCTGCGCGGCTACCAGCCGGATCATCCGGTGGCCCGAACCATCGAGGCGATCAAAGCCGGCCGCGACGAGATGGTGGAGCGGGCGATCACAGCGATCCAGACGGCGACCGCGGAACGATAGGGTCCTTTCAGTCAGGCTTGTGTTGGGCCTGCGCTCGCGCAGGGCCGCGTTGGGTGCTCGCATGCCGCTCGCGGCCTCGCGCAAGCGCGAGCCCTACGTCGAGCGATCGACTGATTTCAGGTGAGATGCAGCGAAAAGTCCGCCCGAACGTCGTCATCCGTCCACTGCACGAAGTTCGTGCCCCACGTGTTGTTCACGAGGTTGAAATGCAAACCGCCGCGCTGGTCGGGCGGGTCCTGGCGGAAATCGTAGAGCGTGGGCTCGCCGAGGCGCACGAGCGGGGTGTGGTGCGGGCGGATGGTGAGGTCGGGGTGAACTACGGCCTCCACGCCGTGCAGCCGGCGGTTGCCGCCTCGGACGACCTCGCGGGGGTCGATGGTCTCGCCCGTCTTGAGCAGGCGCCAGGCTGACGTACGGCTGAGGCGCGGATTGAAGCTGAACCAGGCGGCTTCCGGGATGCGGCACGCGGACTTGCCGAACCACTGGAGGGTCACCGTCGTTGGCACCGCGGGATCGGTGGCGAAGATCCACGCGACGTACACCTCGCGCGGACAACCGAAGTCGCGGTTGGCGATCGCGGGCGGCGCGAGGCGGAGCACCACCCGGCCGCGGTGGTCGTCGGACTCGACCCAGGCGCCGGTCACCCGGCCGGACCAGCGCTGCGCGCGAAGGCCGCGGAGTTTCTCATAGCCGTGCTTGGTGAAATCCGACCGGGCCCAGCTACCGGTCACATCTTTGTTGACGGGGTAGACTTCATACCAGCGCTCCACGTCGGCCGGGGAGAAGATCTGATAATGAAAATGGCCGAGCCGATGCGTGCGATCGGCGAGCGATTGTCCGTTGGGTGTGGTCCATCGGATGAGTGCCCCCGTGCCTGGGTCGAAGGCCACGCTGTGGCCGGCGACCTTGCCGCGGAGGCCGGTCAGCCGACTCATGCCGACCGTGCGCGGTCGCTGGGCGGTGCAGGCGATGAGAGCGCGGCGCGCGGCGCGGATAAGCGGCGTGCCGCGGAGGGCGGCGACGGCGTGGCTGAGGTAGGCGCGTTGCTCGCGCCAGGAAAATTCCTTGGCGGCGAAGACGCCGGCGGCGCGGTCGCGGCGGAATTCCGCGGTGCGCCACCGGCCGGGCGTGAGGATACGCCATTCGGGATGGTGGAGCGACGGCGGGTGGACCGTCTTCATGTCGCGGCCCCACGTGTGCTCGGCTACGAGCAGCAGATTCTCCGTGAATTTTTGGAAGGCACGATTCCGGCTGAGCGCCGGGTCGGCGGCAAGGGCGCGACGATGCAAGGCGGCGAGTTCCCGATAGCGGGCGATTTTCCACGGATCGCTGCCCACGCCATGAATCCAGGTGTCGCCGATTTCGGCGGTCACCACCGGCAGGTGGGTCCAGATGGCCGGGAGTTCGCGTGCAAAATCATCCATCGTGCCCGCGGCGACTGTGGCTCCCGGGTAATCCGTTCGCAGCCGGGCAAAGAGCGCATGAATTTCGTCGGGGGTCTGCGGACCCTTGTTGTCGTAGGTATGGGCGAAGTGCAGGACCACCGGCAGGCCGGGGAAGGTGACGGGCTCGCCGTAGTCACCGGAGTAGGCGACGGCGACCTCCTGCCCGGCGTGGTCGCGCCAGCGGAAAAGGGGCGGCACCCGGGGTACGGGCGTGGCGTGATTAACGCCGAAGTGGACAAAGCGCACGCCGGCCCGCGCGAGCGGACCGATGAGTCCGCGAGTGTGGCCGGGCACATCGGTCATCTTGCCGGCGATGGTCTTGCGTCCAAAGCGCGCGTCGAGGCGCGCGGCGATGGCGAGGCCGGCCTCGGCGAGCGGGGCATCAAGCAATTCGCTGTGCCAGGTGAAGGGCAGGGCATGCCACGCGATGTCGCCGGCGCCGATGGCGGCTTCCATGGCCCGCCGGCCGGCCGGGGTGGCGGTCTCGAGGTAGTCCTGAATCAGCCATGAACCGGTGGTCCAGATGAAGCGATCCGATCCGCCGGTGTCGCGCTGGGCCCGCGCGGTGGCCAGAGCCTTCGGGATGAAGGCCGTGCGGTAGGTGCGGAGCACGGAGCGGGCGGACGCGGTGAAACCGATGTCGAGATGCGTCTTGAAGACGACGATCACGCGGCGGATGGCGTTGGGCATGGCGGGCGGGGAGGACAAAACACGGAATGGGAGCGGAAAGGAAGCTGAAGTGATGGATTGCAGGGCGGGGATTCCTCCTTCGCCTTTGTTCCTGCTCTCCACTCTAGATTCCCATCGTTCTCTTTCTCTTAATCGTTCTCGTTCTCGACGCTCACACGTTCCAAGCCGAGAAAGAGAACGAGAAAGATTGGATTCTAGCCGGGAGAGGAAAGGCGGGGATTGGAATCCCCGCCCTGCATCATTCATTTCCGGGCTTCCGCTCCTCCGCGATTCCGCGATGATGTGCTTTCCTCCCGCCTCGCCATGGCCAAGTCTCACTCCCCGTCCGCCACCAAACGACTGATCGCCCTGTCCGTGGCGGGATGTTTCGGCACCGTCGCCTCCGGGGCCGTCCAGCCACCCTGCGTCACCTGGGATGCGCCCAGCGTGGATGCGCGCGGCTCGATGCCGCTGGGCAATGGCGACATCGCACTCAACGCGTGGGTTGAGCCTGCCGGCGACCTGCTGTTCTACATCGGCAAGTCCGACTCGTGGGAGGACAACTCACGCCTCGCCAAGGTGGGCTTGGTGCGCGTGAAACTCACGCCGGCCCTGATTGCGCCGGGCGCCGGGTTTGCCCAGAAACTCGATCCGGCACGCGGGGAGATGGTGGTGACCGTGACCGCACCTGCCAAAACCGGCGGCCCGGCGGTGACGCTCCGGCTTTGGGTGGATGCGAAT
>JBIJDP010000600.1:0-2587 GCA_044344065.1 Opitutaceae bacterium | reverse complement strand
CAGCGCATCCATGGAAGACGCCGCCAGGAGGCGCGCCTGGAGGACGTCATACGCCGTCACGACCGTGATTGGCCGGTGGCTCCACTTGGCGCGGGCGAAATCGAGTAGGCTCTTCACACCGCCTCCGCAATTTCCGTTTCAGGAAAGACGCGAGGAGGCAGGGATGTTTTCATGGGTGCTGCTCGCATGGCGATGCAGTCTCCGGGATCTGAGGATTGTGTTGAACTGACGATGTCCGGTCGCGAGCGAGTGTCGCGCTGGACACCATGACAGTACGCAATTGCACCGCTTTGGAAAGCGCCACCTTCGTCATAGGCTAATTCTATAGTGGTAACGAGTTGTGTCCGTGGAGAAGTGCTCGATTTCGATTAGCCGCAAAAAAGCACAAATATCCTTGCGCGGAAGTCACTCACGAGGCGCCTACAGGCGCGCTGTCGGGGAATTTTCAGAACCTTCCCTTGTACATTTTTGTGGCCAATACCTGGACTCAATCTGTTCACCAGCGCCAGTTAACCCCGGCGGTGAACTGCCGGGGACTCGCGGGGACGGCGGGGACTTCCTCGAAGCGGCTGTCCCAGAGGTTTTCGAGCTGCACGGTGAATTCCACGCCGAGGAGATTCTTCGGCCTGAAGGCCAGTGCGAGGGCGGCGAGCGCGGATTCATCGGGACCGCGGCGGAGGGGATTTGATTCCTGCAGGCGGAACTCCTGATCGAGACGCAGATCGAGCCCGGGCCGGAGATGCCAGACAACCGCCGCGGTCAGGCGGTAACGGGCGAAGTTGAGGGCGTAGAAGCTGCCATCCACCAGTGCTCCGTGGTAGTCCGCATTCTTGTCGAGCCAGCTGTAACCGAAGACCAGGTCGGCGCGGGTGGCGCGGCGGGTGTAGAGAAGTTCAAGGCCGGTCGTCGCGAGGTCCACGGCGTTCGCGCTGCGGGCAGTGACTCCCTGCCTGAAGGTCCAGTCCACGAGATCGTCGTCCCACCGGTGAAAGACAACCGCATCAAAGGTCCAGGTCCCGCCATGCCACTGGGCCCCAGCCTCGAGATTCCGGCTGATCTCGCGACCAAGGTTGGCATTGCCGCGAAACAGTCCGGCCGAGGCGCTGGAGTTGGTCGCCGTGTAGGTGGGCAACTGCGTGGCCTCGGCATACTGCACATGGAAGCGGTGCGGAGAGGCGGGGCCGGATCCTGCGCCGGGCGTGAATTCGAGACCGACGATGGGCGAAAACCGTCCGCGGTCGCGATTGGAATCATCCCAGGTGCCACCGGCACGGAGTATCGTGGCGAGCGAAGCGGTGGGAAACGCATACTCGGGCACGAGCGAAAGCGTGCGCTGGATCCGGCTCCGATAGCTTCCGGCGGTGAGCGAGGTGGATGCAAGGGAGTCGGCGATCACCTGCGCGGCATAAGCCAGCACCACCTCGCCGGCATGCTGCCGTCCCTCGACTCCGGCGGCTTCCACCCAGGTCGTATGCTGAAAGGGGTGAACCGCACCAACCGGGGCAAAACGATCGAAGGCATAGTCGTCCTTGTTCCGCCGGTAATACGCGCCGGCCTGGATGTAGTCGCCCTCCCCAAGGTCGGTGCGGTGGTTGAAGACCGTCAGCACCGTCTGCAGGTTCTCCGACTCGGGTGAATTGAAAGGCGTGTAGAGGTTCGGCCAGCCGAAGGCCTTGGTCTGGTAACCGGCGAAGAAATCGCTCTGGCTGCGGGGTCCGCGCAACTGCAGGCGTCCCCCCACACGGCTGAAATCGTGGTCGCCATTCTCGATGGGACCCTCGGATTCCGAACGGGAGGCTTCCAGATCCGCCGCGATGCGCCAGCCCTTGGCGCCGAAAGCCCGCGTCCAACCTTCATGAAAGGCCTGACGGTTGGAGGAATCCGGGCCGGCCGCCGCGGAAAAGATCCCGCCGCCCGTAATCGGGGCCCACGCATAGGCAATCGTGCCGGTATTGGCGTTGAAACCGGTGAGGGCGTTGTCGGCGCCGGTGCGGATCTGCGGTGCACCCAGCATGGCCGGCGCGATGGGAATTTCCGCGAAATAGTGGCCGGTCTGAGGATCGAGGAGCGATACGGCGCCGACGCGGAATCCCGTCTGCTCGAACACGCCGCCGCGCAAGGAGACATCGGCCTGGCCCTCGGCCAGGTTGCGGGACTGGACATCCACCAGCGGCTCAAAGCGCAGGGCCGACACCGGCATGGCAAAGGTGCCGCCCGGCTCGGGGTTGGCCACGCGGGGGGCCTGGGTGGTGAAAACCGGCAGGACGAAGGGTTCATCCGGGCGGTCGTTATGGGCGGATAACGCCGACGCGAGGACGAGTGAGCCGGCGAGCGCCGCAGTGTGAAATTGGAGTGTCTTGGTCATGGTTAAGTAGTCATTTATTCTGGTTAACTTAGACCGATTGCGCGGGAGCAGGCTCCCGGCTGCAAGGCAAAATCCGCGCAATAGTGCCAAAGAGGTATGGCAGGTGTCTGACCTGCCCATTCACGACTATCCGCGGATGGATCGCACCAAGGCAGGTCAAAGACCTGCCCTACTTGGGCGGTTCGACTGTAGGAGCGGGTTTTTTCCGCGACCCAGAGCGCC
>JBIJDP010000599.1:0-2588 GCA_044344065.1 Opitutaceae bacterium | reverse complement strand
ATCGCCTCCACGTCGGCGCCATCGCCGGGATCGCGATACCAGCAGGGATTCATGCCCAGATGGATGCGGTCCGAGGCGGGGAGGTAGCTGGTGTGATCGTAATCGACGATGTTGTGATACTTGTCCGGCGGGATGAGCAGCGAGGTGTAATAAGAACTGTACGGTCCCACGCCGCCGTCCGTGTATTCGCCGGAATCGCCGAAGCGAGCGATGTCGTAGCTGATCCAGCGCCCGCCGCCGATGCAGGTGTCCATGCCGCTCTGCTTGAAGGTGGTTTTGAATTTCTCCAGCAGCCACCGGAAGTTCTGGTCCGCCGCGAGCAGGTCCGTGTCATTCGCGCTGTAGGCGACCTCGCCATCAAAGCGCCATTGGAAGTCGCCCCATTCCTTTACGCCCTTGGCCAGGACATCTAACTGCCACTCCACCGTGGCCCGGATTGACTGATCAAAGGTGATGCCGCCCGGCAGGATCCAATCCGGATGCGCCTGGCCGACGCGTGAGGTGGGCGTGGCCAGCTGGGTGGGGAACCACAGCAGCCATTTCATGCCGTGCTTGGCCACGTACTCGTTGGTCAGCCGCCACTCCGGCCCCTGCCAGGAGCCGTAACGGTCATACCATCCGGCGTCGTCCCACAGCACTTCGCCGCCGGATTCGCGCAACAGGTCGGTGTAGCGCAGGTTGTCCGCCAGGCGTCGTCCCCAGTTGTCGCCGCTGGGCGTGCCGCCGTCGCCCACATACGGCATGCTCCAGTCAATGACCCACCGGGTCCGCGCAAAATAGTCCTCGTTCGTATGCTCCCACAGGTACTCATACTGCCAGTCGAGGAGCGCATTCCCCAACTCGTCGAGATTGCCGGTGAAGGCGCCGATGAACGCCTTCGGGGTCTCAATCTGCTGACCGGGTTCGAGCCGCTTTGCGTAGCCGGCAATCTTCAGGGAGATTTCACCGCGACCGCCGGAGGCCGGATCCAATCCCGCCTGCAGCGTCCAGTGGCCCAGGTAGTCCCAGCCGGCCATGATGCCGTCCTGGGTCCGGCGGTTGCGCTGCACCAGCAGGGGCAGGTAGTTGGTGTACCAGCCGTAGGTTTGCTGGCCGACCATGCTGTCGAATTCGCGGCGGTAGCCGGGCGACATCGGTTCGGTCTTGAGCAGCTGGCTGCCATTGAAGCTGCCGCCACCCGTGACGTAGGAGAGGTCGAGGTCATCCGCCTCGTCGGCCAGCAGATTGGCCGCCAGGAAGGAAGGTTCCTCAATGCTGACCGCGGTGCCGCCCGCATTCGTGATGGTCAGCCATTCGCGGATGATCGGGGTGCCGGCGTAGGCTACGTAATGTTTCTCCACCTCGATCGGATCGCGTCGGAACTTCAGATCGAGCTGCCATTGTCCCGGCCCGAGCTGCCGGGTCTGTTCAGTGAGCAGCGTCCATCCGCCGGACATGCCGGTGATGGCAGCACCGTCGGCCTGGAACCGGAATTCGGGTGAAGGCTGGGTGGTCGCGACATACTCGCGACCGGAAATCAGGTTGCGGAACGAGGCCAGGGTGAACCGGCCGGCCTCCAGCCGCACCACCTTGCGCACGGACCCGGTGTCGAGGATCCACTCGTTGCCCTTGCACTCAACGACCGCGGCTGGGAGTACGGTGGTCATGAACATGGCCGGGACAAACCAGAGAAGCAGACAACGTTGGGCTTGGCTGTGCATGGCGGGACGAGAGGAAAAACAGTGGGTGTCACGACTGCCTAGGTACGCCTGATAAGCAGGAACATTATCGCACCTGCGCCAGCCGGGACAATGCCGGCAACATCCTATCCGTAGGACTCATCCAATCTTTCTCTTTCCTCTTAATCTTTCTTTTTCGTCAGGAATCGAAGTCATGATGACCGAATAAACCCCCAGGCAGGAGCCTGCTCGCAGGCATTACCCGTAGGGCCTGCGCTTGCGCAGGGCCGGTTGGACGTCAGCCGGCGGTTCGCGGCCTCGCGCAAGCGCGAGCCCTACGGTGAAACTATCGCCTGCAAGCAGGCTCCATGGGCTTGGACCTCCAATCCGGGAGAAAGAGAAAGATTAAGAGGAAAGAGAAAGATTCGCCCGAGCCTGCGGCTTGCCTCCGGCTGACGCACCCGACAGTAAACACCCGATGCCCGACACCCGCCCGACGATTTTGGTCGTGGAAGATGAGCCGCCCATCGCGGAGACCATCACCTATGCGCTTAAGACGGAAGGCTTTGCGCCGCTCTGGAAAGCCACCGGGCGCGAGGCGCTGGCGGTGCTGGCGCAGCAGCCGGTCGCACTGGTCGTGCTCGACATCGGGCTGCCGGACATGAGCGGGTTCGACGTCTGCCGCGAGCTCCGGCGGCTCGGCGCGGTGCCGGTCATTTTCCTCACGGCCCGCAGCGCCGAGGTGGACCGCATCGTGGGCCTCGAGCTCGGCGCGGATGATTACCTCGCCAAGCCATTCAGTCCGCGTGAACTGACCGCCCGGGTGCGGGCGGTCCTGCGGCGCACCGCGGCCGGGCCGGTCGCGGCCACCCCGGCAGCCGCCGGCGCCTGGCACCATGATGCGGCGCGCTGCCGGATCAGCTACCGCGG
>JBIJDP010000598.1:0-2591 GCA_044344065.1 Opitutaceae bacterium | reverse complement strand
GTAGGTCGGGATGGCGATGGTGACGGTGGGAAGGGCGGACATGGTCAGGAGGGGAGAGACCACGAAGAGCTGCGAAGAGACTCGAAGAATTTCGTCGGCCAGCGCGCTTGCGCACGCGGGTATGGCGCCCGCAAGCGGGCTGACCTACCGGGGCAGGGATTAATATTATTCGCTTTCATTCGCGGGCACGCGGTTCACTTTTCCGGAATCAGCTGCCGCTGCAAGGCCGCGAACACCTCCTCCACCGTGAGCTTGCGCACGCAGTAGCTGCGATAGGAGTCGGACTTCACGCATGGACGGGGGACGTCGGGCAGACAGGTGCAGGGCAACGGGGTTTGGAGTACGGTGTGCCGGTCGCCGAGGGGACGCCAGATGGCGGTGTTCTGTGAACCGAAGAGGGCGACCACCGGGACGCCGAGCGCCGCGGCCACGTGCATGGGACCGCTGTCGTGGCAGAGGAAGAGGTCGAATTGTGCGAGCAGGGCCGCAAACTGGCCGGTGCTGAGCCGCTGCTCGATGGCAACGAGATGCATGTGGGCGTGGCGGCGGATTTCCCGGACGAGGGCGCTTTCGGCGGGACCGGCGACGACGAAGACCTGCACGCCCAGCCGGTGCTGCAATTGGTCGCAAACGGCGGCAAAGCGGTCGGCCGGCCAGAGGCGGAAGCGGCTGCGGCTGCCGGGATGCAGGAGCACCTTGCGGGTACGGTTGGCGGCGCCGGATCCGGGGCCGCCGGTGAGTTTCTCGGCGAAGGCCACGTCGGACGGACGGGGAACCAGCCGGACCTCGCGGGACACGATGGGCACGCCGATGGCGGCGGGCAGGGCGAGGTAAGTCTCGGTGATGTGCTTCGAGGTGTAGTCGGCGTCCGAAACGGCTGCGGCTTGGGTGTAAATCCAGCGATGACGAAACGGGTTGGTTTCCCGGTCGTAGGTTGCCCGCACCCTGGCGCCGGTCCAGCGGGTGAGCCAGGCGGTCTTGTCGGTGTTGTCGAAATCGAGGACGTGTGTGAACCGGGCGCGACGCAGTTTGCCCAGCAAGCGCGGCCATTCGGCGAGCCGGCGCGGGAAGGTCAGGATTTCCGCGACATCGGGGTTGAGTGCGGCGATGGACGCATAGGCCGGCTCGGCGAGAAGGGTGATGCGGGCGCCCGGCCAGTGCAGGAGCAGGTTGCGCAGCACGCTCCCGAGGAGCACGAGGTCCCCGAGATACCGGCGGCGGATGATGAGGATGTGCGGAACGACGGACACGCGGAAGGAATCAATTAACCACGGATTTCAGGATACTACGGATATTTTCCAGACCTAGGCAATGGCCGCAAAAAGGCGCAAAAATCAAAAAAACGGATGAATCATTCGAGGCGCCTTAGGCGCACGGGCGGGTCATCTGCGGTGAGGTGTTTGATGCTTTTTGCGGCCAATTCGGTTTGGAAAATTAAGGGTCGACGTTCACGCGCCCCCTTGCTGGCGGTCGTACAACGAACGGTAGAGCGGGTTGCCGGCGTAGAGTTCGGCGTGGGTGCCTTGGGCGGTGATGCGGCCCTTGTCGAACACGAGGATCAAGGAGGCGTCGCGGATGGTGCTGAAACGGTGGGCGATGATGAGCACGGTCTTGCCGGCGACGAGTTTGCGGAGGGCGTCCTGCACGGCGGCCTCGCTGTCGGAGTCGAGCGCGCTGGTGGCCTCGTCGAGGATTAGGACCGGGGCGTTGCGAAGAAACGCGCGGGCGAGGGCGATGCGCTGCTTCTGGCCGCCGGAGAGCAGGGCGCCGCGTTCGCCGACGACGGTGTCGTAGCCCTGGGGCAGGGTGCGGATGAAGTCGTCGGCATGCGCATTGACGGCGGCGGCCATGACCTCGTCGCGGGTGGCGCCGGGCCGGCCGAGGAGAAGGTTCTGGTAGATGGTGTCGTTGAATAGCACCGGCTCCTGCGAGACGAGGGCGATGTTGCGGCGGAGATCGGCGAGGCGCATCCGGCGCACATCGGTGCCGTCGAGGGTGACACGTCCGCTGGCGGCCTCGTAGAAGCGCGGCACGAGGTTGGCGAACGTCGTCTTGCCCGCGCCGCTGGGTCCGACGAGGGCGCAGACCGTGCCGGCGGGGATGCGCAGGGAGATGTCATGCAGCGCCGGGTTGTCACCGTAAGAGAAGGAGACCTGGCTGAACTCGAGGTCGCCGTGCAGGCGGGTGACCGGCACCGGGTCCGCCGGGTCGGCGATGGTGACGGGTTCCTCGAGAACCATTTCGAGGCGGGCGAGGGAGGCCTCGCCGCGCTTGATCTCGTTGTTGAGGGCGCCGAGCTTCTTGATCGGCTCGTAGCAGAGGTAGAGGGCGGTGATGACGGCGAGGAACGAGTCGCGGTCGATGCCAGCGCTGTAGGCGTAGAGGAAGGTGCCGGCCATGCCGACCGAGGCGACGACCTCGATGGCCGGGCTGAGGGCCTGGGCGTACTTGGCGATCTTGAGCTGCAGGCCAAGCAGGCTGCGGCTGCGCGCGGCAAAGCGGCCCGTCTCGCGCGCCTCGAGGCTGAAGGCGCGGACCTCGCGGGCGGCGGCGAGATTTTCGGCAAAGTGCCCGGTGAGGGTGCCGACCTC
>JBIJDP010000597.1:0-2594 GCA_044344065.1 Opitutaceae bacterium | reverse complement strand
GCCCAGGGGATTGAGATGGCGCCGGAACAGCACCTGGTGTGCGCCGGCGGCATCCACCGCTTCCACCACAAAGACCACGCCTTCGGTGGCATTGGCCCCGGTATGCGCTGCGCGCATGACGCCATATTCGGCTTCCAACCGGTTCATGCCCTCCTGCCAGTCATAGACCAGGGTGGTGGGCGCATGGGCGAACAGGCAGGGCCGGCCGTCTTCCTCGGTGTTGAAGAATCCGAAACGGGCTTCACTGGCGGCGGCAGCCGGGATCAACCGACCGTTGACCAGCAGGCCGGTGCGAAGTGGCACGACCTGCATCTCGCCCCAGAAAGCCCGGATGTGACCGGCGCTGCCGGCCGAAGGTTTGGTGGAGAAGCGCAGGGTCCCCGCCAAGGGTTGCGGCAGGCTGAGGCGGAAGGGGCGGAAGCCGCGGTGGTCGGGCTGGTTCACCGGATCCAGTTGCTGCTGCAGCAGGATTTGGGCGGTGCCGTCCGGCTTGATCAGCGCGACGGTGAATTCCACCGGCTTGATCTTCTTGGTCCCCACCCATTCCTCGTCGAGCAGGCCGTAACCGCCGGTGAGCTCCGAAAGATCGGGGGTGAGCGGGAACTCAATGGTCGCCGGCGCACCGGTGACCGTGATCTCGTGCCGGTTGAACTCAGTGTTAGGCCTTGCCCGGCAGTTGCATCCGGCCGGGACGAAGCCGGACCTCACCGCGCGCGAGGGTGACAGGTGAGCGCTCGGCCACCGGGATCCGCCGCTGGCGGTAAACGATGAAGTGCGCGTCGTGTTCCAGGTAGGGACGGCCGTTGACGGACAGCTGCGCCACCGCGGCGGAACTGTCGAAGGCCTGCATGAGCTTGTAGCTCTCGGTCAGCAGACGGGGTACGCTCAGGCTGATCCGCTCGGCTTCGAACGGCCGGAGCACCAGCCAGGTCGGCTCCAGATACTGGATGAGCGTGCTCCAGTTGCTGCCGACCTGCTGGCGGGCCCGGACCATTTCGAGCGAAGACATCCCGGGTCAGTCATAAGTCTTCAAGCCGGAGAAAAATCCGATGTAGCCGAGCGGCTCCATGAACACCGTGTCACCGGGCGCCGCCTGATCGTGCAACCACTCGCCGATTTTGCGGCGGGTGCCTTCCTCGATCAGTGTCTGCTGGGCTGCAACCTGGCGGGCCACCTGCCATAGGGTCCACCCGTTGGCGGCGAGCAGCAGGCCGGAGAGTCCCCAGGCGGCGAGGCGGAGTCGTTGGAACTGCGCCCCGCGCGTCAGCAGCCAGTCAATCAACCCCGCCAGCGCCACGAGGGCGAGAAGGGTCGTGCTCGGAATATACCAGGGGAAGGGGAAGTACGGGAAGTAGGTCAGGTAGACATGCGCGCCAAAAAACGCGAAGGACGCGGCCCGGCTCCACGGGCGGATGGACGGCAGCACCCACAGCAGGCCGCATACCGTGGCGAGGACCCGCGATGCATGGATCAGCACGGTGGGCCAGCCACCGATCATGTAGTAGGACGGCAGGAAGGTCAGTTCCAAGGACGAGGTTTTGGCCCAGGCCAGATACGGCAGTTGCAGCGCAGTGCCCATCAGTCCCAAGAGGCTGTGGGTTCCGCCGATGTCGCCCTTGGCCGTGATCGTGTGCGGTATCGGCGTGCCGTAATAGGCCCAGGCCCAGATCAGCCACGGCAGGTAGAGCGCGGTGGTCAGCAGGCCCGCGCGAAAATAAAGCACCAGCAATCCGCGTCGGTTGGTCGCCGATTGCTTCTCATCGTTGAACAGCCAAAACCCCGTGGCGATCAGCGCGACGTAGATGAAGCTGTCCGGTCGCGTCCACATCAGGCCCGCCCAGGCGGCGCCCAGCAGCAGCCACTGCCGCGGCCCGGTTGCAAGGTGACCCCGCAGGGCGCAGGCGAGGAACAGCAGCATGAAGGCGGTCTCCATGCCGTTGATGGTGAAATCCACCGACTTGGGATCGGTGATCAGCCACGCGGCGAGCAGTCCGCCGATGACCCAATGGCCGTGCTGGAGCCGCGCCATCCGGAACAGAAGTATCGCCGCTCCCCCGAAGGCCGCCGCACACATGACCCGGAAAATCCAGAGTGCCCCGGTGTCGCTCGTGTTGCCCGTGAGGAGATGGGACAGCGCCGGCAGGAGGACGCCGAGCGGGGAGGTGAAGGTGTGCAGCCGCTCCCCCACGTTGAACACCAGGCCATGACCGTTCGCCAGGTTCTTGCTGGAGCGATAGGTGATGTAGTAATCCTCCCAGACGTGGTTCGTGCAGAGGGCGAAGAGCAGGAAGATGGCGAAGGCTCCGAGAAAAATGAAAAGTCCCGGATGTGAGCGAAGACGGTCTCGGATCTTGGCAAGCGACATGGCGACGGATGGCGCTGAATGAGGAGTGGCGAAGATTATCTGGCAAGCTTGCGCTCCCGGTGTTGCTCCCAACCTCCGGACCCAATCTTTCTCGTTCTCTTAATCTTTCTCTTTCTCTGGATTGATTGGTTGGCGTGAAATGGCGACTGAGAGCGGTCGCGCTCCCAGGCGGGGTTCGGACCTGTCCGCCGTAGGCAAGGCGCAGGAGGAGATCCCGCCCTGAAATCCG
>JBIJDP010000596.1:0-2600 GCA_044344065.1 Opitutaceae bacterium | reverse complement strand
CCGTGATGCCACCACCTGGCGGCTGGTTTTTCCGGGGTGCGTCATTCAAATTCGCAATCAGGAGAACTGCGCATGGGTGCAACCGCAGGTCAGCCCACCGGCGGGCGCGGGTTGAGCGAGCGCACGCGCGCCGGCCTACCGATGAAGATTTCTCCTACGCAAGAATGCGTAGGCATGGAAACGGCAACAGCCTTGATGCGGTTCCGGCGCTGCGGCATCGGGGAAGCACCCTATTCCACATCCATGAAATCAATCCTCCGCCAGCCCGTGTTTTTGGCTGTTCTGCTTGCCATCGTGACGCCTGCCTTCGCCACCGACATGGCGGATGTGGTCAAGGCCCAGGTGATATTGAGCAAGGTCCTTGAGTACGCTGCAAAGTACCAGGTCCAAACCGGCACCATCGAGGCGCCCCTGCCGCTGACCAGCAACAAGGGCAAATATTTCGTCCCCTACAACGCCGAGGGACAGATCACGGAATGGGCGACGAAGACCCTCAACACCCAATTGGGTGCGGCCATCGGAGCCAAGGCCGGCGAAGAAGCGGGGAAACAAGTGGCCTCCCGGGTGCCGTTCGGCGGCCTCGCCTCGGGCCTGATGAAAAAGAAGGGCAAGGAAATGGGCGCGGTCGCGGCCATTGGCGGGACGGAATACATCAGGAAAACCTCCGCGCTCTCCTTCAACAATCTCGACGACCTCGCCGTGTACATGCACGTGAAGCACGGCAGCAGCGGTGATTACGCCCAGGCGCTCGCGGCCGCCATGGCCATTTACCCGGCGCTTGAAACCAGCTACGACAGGGCCATCCGCGGCGCCTACCAGCGCGCCCAACAGACCCAGGGGACCAAGTAACCGGCCCGAAGACGGTGCGCGACGCCATCAGTCGCAAATGTCTTGCACGCCGTTAATCAGCGGGCTTCATCCACACCCGCGGAACATGTTCGCCTTCAATCCGTCATTATCTGACCATTCGGCGCACCCTTAACACGGCACGGACAGACTCCCGGCCGGTTATTGAATTCGCCGGACGAACCTTCAACCCGACTCCTCCATGACGTTTGCACAATTCAAGCACTCCCTCTGCGCGCTCGCCGTTGGTGCGGGCAGCCTGCTGGCCCAGCCTGCGGAAGCTCCCCAGACCACGGTCCAGACCAAGACCTACGACCAGGATGGCCGTAAAGTGACCGAGCGTACCCTGACCACGGTGGTCAAGGAAACCGCACCAAAGCCCGAGACCACCACGGTCGCGATCTTTGTGGCCAATCGGGCCGGGACCGTGGGCGACAACGAACTGGGCGCCCTGGAAGACTATATCACCGGCCGGGTCACCGATCTCAATGTGCAGGTTATCAGCGGCGAGACGGCCCTCAACGCCGTCGCCGGCATGGAACCCGGCGCCAAGGCCAACGAACTCGACGCCCAGATGGCCCAGAGCACGTCCGCGGTCCGCCTCGCCCAGACCCTCGGCGCAACGCACCTCCTGCAGGTCACTCTCACCGGCTTCGAGTCCAACAAGCGCAACATCGACGCCTATGGCGTCAAGGCGACCAATGAGGAACGCACCGCTCGCGTGACCTACAAGATCCTCGACGGCGTCACGGGCGCCAGCCTCGCGTCCGACACCGTGCGCGTGTCCAAAACCGTCCAGCAGACCGGCGAATCCTCACAGGAGCTTTCCGGCGTGCTCAACGGTCTCCTCGAGGAGGCCGCCCAAAAGGTGGCCGTCAGCCTCAAGCGCCAGATTGACCGCGGCCGGCTGGCCTCGACCTCCGCCGCCCAAGGCGCGGTCACCTTCACCCTCACGACCGAACTCGCCGACGTTTACATCCCCGACGTCCGCATCGGGGCGGAAAACACGATCAGCATTTCGGACAGCAAGTACAAGGTCTCCGCCCTCGCCGCCACCGTGGAAATCGACGGCATCGCTGTCGGCACGGCCCCCGGCCAGATCCAGGCAAAGGCTGGCCTGCACAAGCTCCGCGTCGTCCGCGAGGGCTTCAAGCCTTGGGAACGCACCGTGAATCTCAGCAACGGCCAGAAGCTGAACGTCGCGCTCGAGATGACCGATGCCGGCTACGCCCGCTGGCAGGATGCCACCAAGTTCATCAATGAGCTGAAAAACGGCGCCAAGCTGACCGATGCCCAGGTCAAGGTGCTCGAAGGTCAGGCCAAGATGTTTGAGCAAAGCGGCTTCAAGGTGGACACGAAGGAAGGCATCCAGATCACCAACAAGTCCATCTTCTGAACCTGCCGCACCCGTCCAACCCGCAACCCATTCCCATCATGAAATTCGGACGCATTTTCCTCCTCCTCTCCGCCGCCGCCCTGTTCTGCACGCCCGCCATCCAGGCCCAGGAGGGCGCCGGCAAGAAGAAGCTCGCGATCACCAAGATCGCCGCCACCGAGGCGCTCACCCAGCGCATGGCCAAGCAGGGCGTCGAGCTCTCGCTCGACTCCGTGCTGCAGGCGCTCGACTCGCAGGTCCAAGACCGCGTGCTCAACACCCGTCGCTTCGAGATTCTCGAGCGGTCCGACGCCGACGCCCTCGCCAAGGAGAGCGCCGCCGCCGGCGAGGCGTTCGCCTTCAACAAGGCCGACTACAT
>JBIJDP010000595.1:0-2605 GCA_044344065.1 Opitutaceae bacterium | reverse complement strand
GAGAAGAAGAATGTCGCCGAGGCCTTCACCAGCGGCCACGGCTCGCCCTTCGTCGCGCAGGTCTCGATGGCCAACGCCGCCAAGCTCTACAAGGCCATGCTCGACGGCCTCGAGTACCGCGGCACCGCGTTCTTCCAGGCCTACACCACCTGCCAGCCCGAGCACGGCGTCGGCGACAACATGAGCGCCGACCAGGCGAAGATGGTGCGCGATGCCCGCGGCATGCCGGAGTTCGTCTTCAATCCGCGTCGCGGCGAAACCTCCGCCGAGGCGTTCGACCTCAAGGGCAACCCCAGCCTCGACCGCGACTGGTGGCGCGTGAAGTCCGCCGGCGACGGCGGCGAATACAACTTCACCGTCGCCCACTGGGCGGTGACCGAGGGCCGTTTCCGCAAGCATGTGAAATCCGTCAAGGAGGCGGAGGCCGCCAAGCTCGTGCCCATGGACGACATGCTCTGCTTCATCACGCAGGACGACGTCATCCACCGCCGCGTGTTTGATCCCGCGCATCGCAGCTTCGTGCCCAACTTCGGCTGCAGCATCCGCGCCGAGGAGCACGGCCAGGTGAAATACTATGCCGTTTCCCGGCAGATGGTGCTCTTCGCCGTCGAACGCCGCAAAGCCTGGCGCATGCTCCAGGGCAAGGCCGGCCTCGCGAACAAGGACTACCTCGCGCAGAAGGCCTTCCTCGCGAAGGTCAACAAGGGCGAGATCCCGCTAGCCGATGCCCGCGCCAGGGTCCGCGAACTCATCGCGGCCGAACTGGCGGCCGTGAAGTGACCAAATTGTAGGGCGGGGATTCCGATCTGTCCTCCGAAGCTTTGCGCGAAGGAGGATCCCCTTCTGGGAGCGCGACCGCCCTCGGTCGCAATCGTGCGCAATTCCCAAGGCAGGAGAAAGAGAAAGATTAAGAGAAAGAGAAAGATTGGATTCAGCCCTGGAAGGAAAAGGCGGAGATCGGAATCCCCGCCCACATCCTTACCAAGCTCCACCCCCACCCCAGCAGTCCGCACACCACGATCAACGGGATCATCCCCACCCGCATCCATTGCAATGCAACGAACGCGGTGACGCAGACCACGGCCGCGAACCAATCCACCGCACCATTCCCCGGCCAGATCACCTGCCATGCAAACCAGACCGCAAGGTTGAAGATCACTCCGACCACCGCCGCGGTCACGGCCGACAGCGCCGCCCCAAGCTGCCCATTGCTTCGCACGCGCTCCACATAGGGCGCACCAATCAGGATGAAGAGATAGGTCGGCACAAAGGTCACCCAGGTCGTCAGGCCCGCGCCCAGCAACGCAGCCGTGAGTGGTGCCAGCTCTCCCGGATGCTGCCACGCGGCGAGGAAGCCGACGAATTGCAGCACGATGATCAACGGACCGGGCGTTGTCTCGGCTAGGGCCAGGCCATCGAGCATCTGCCCGGGTGCGATCCAATGGTATTGTTCAACGGCCTGCTGTCCGACATAAGGCAGCACGGCGTAGGCGCCGCCAAAGGTCACAACCGCGGCCTTGCTGAAGAACCAGCCGAGCTGCGCCAGCGTGCCTGTCCAGCCCTGCCAAAGGCCCATCGCGACCACCGGCAGCAACCACACGACGAGGCCCACCGCCGTCCATCTGAGAGCCCTGCGTCCGGACACCGGCACTTCCGGAGCTGGATTCACTTTGACAGTCTGCACCTTCAACAACGTTGGAGACCAGCGGCCGGCGGCAAAGCCCGCGATCAGGGCCGACAGCACCACGAGCGGAAAAGGCAGGCCGAGGAAAAACAACGCGGCAAAGGCCAGTGCCGCCAGCACCCACGCCGCCGGACTGGTCAGCGCCTTGCGGCCCAGGTGCAGCACCGCCGCCGCCACGATCGCCAGCACCGCTGCCTTGAGCCCATGAAACACCGCCCCCGCGGCGGCCACGTGTCCGTACGTCACGTAGAGCCAGCTCAGGAGCCCCAGCGCAAAGGCCCCCGGCAGCACGAACAGGATGCCCGCCGCCAGGCCCCCGCGCACGCCGTGGAGGAGCCAGCCGCAATAGGTGGCCAGTTGCGTGGCCTCCGGCCCCGGCAGGAGCATGCAGAAATTCAGCGCATGCAGGAAATGCGGTTCATCAATCCAGCGCTTTTTCTCCACCAGCTCGCGGTGCATCACCGCAATCTGCCCCGCCGGTCCGCCGAAGCTGATGAAGCCGAGCTTCAGCCAGAAACGCAGGGCTTCGCGCCAAGTGGGCCGGGGATTTTCCATGGGACGCGGCAGGCCGGCAAATCTCAGCCGTCACGATGGTGGGCAGGGAGCTTGCTCCCGCTCGGCAAGCGCCAGCAAGCTGGCAGCCTACCGGAAACACCTTTCTGTTTCGCAACCATCGAGGCCGTTCCGCGCCGACTGCATCGTCTGGCTCAGGTCAGCAGTCCGTAGGCGGCGGCGCCCATGAGGGTCAGGCCGACCAGAGTGAGGGTCGGCGCAAAATACTTCCAAAAGCGCATCTTCGCCACCGCCGCCTGTTCCGTGATGTGGCCGTCCTTCTGCCGGTCCTCGATGTTGGCGAGCCGGTACTGCATGCCCCAGTGCAACCAGATACTGGCCAAGCTGATGATCAGACCAAACAGGCCA
>JBIJDP010000594.1:0-2609 GCA_044344065.1 Opitutaceae bacterium | reverse complement strand
CATCGACAAGCCCGACGTGCGGCTGGTGATCCACGCCGACATCCCCGGCTCGCTGGAAAACTATCTGCAGGAAGCCGGCCGCGCCGGGCGCGATCGCCAGTCAGCGCGCTGCGTGCTGCTCTATACGCCGGAGGATGTGGAGCGCCAGTTCGGCATGTCGGCCCACTCGCGGCTGACACGCAAGGAAATCCAGGCCATCCTGCGTGCGCTACGCAATCTTGACCGCAAGAAAACCGGCGACGACATCGTTGCCACCGCCGGTGAAATCCTGGCTGAGGATGAAGACGCCGGTTTTACCCGCGATGCCACAACCGACGACACCCGTGTGCGTACCGCCATATCCTGGCTGGAAGAAGCGACTCTGCTCTCCCGCGAAGAAAACCGGGTGCAGATTTTCCCGTCCTCGCTGCGCGTGGGCTCCGTGAAGGAGGCGCGGGAAAAGCTCGCCGGCAAATCCACCCCGGAGGAGTACAAAAAGCAATTGCTGGCCCTGGTGGACGCCTTGATTGCCGCCGATGCCGACGAGGGCATTTCTACCGACGAGTTGATGGGCATCGCCGGTCTTTCCTCGGTCCGGCTACGCCAAGCCTTCGCCGACCTGGAAAGCCTGGGGCTGGCGAGCAACGACGCCGCCCTGACCGCTTACGTCCATGCCGGCATCAAAAACGGCTCCCGCGACCGACTGGAGACGGCGGCGCAACTGGAGGCGGCCCTGATCACTGAACTGCGCGAACTCGCACCCGACTTCGGCAAGGGCGATAGCGCGCCACTACACCTTCGCCTGGCTGCCCAGCGACTGAAAAATGCCGGGCACGCCAAGGCTCTTCCCGAAACCTTGCGCCGCCTGCTGCAAGGCCTTTCCGCCGACGGCCGCGATGACAACAATGGTGGCGGCAGCCTCACCTTGCGCCGGCTGGATGGCGAAAGCCTGCAAGTCACGCTGCAACGGGAATGGTCCGCCCTGGAAAAAACCGCCCGCCTGCGTCGCATCGCTTCGCAGCGCCTGCTCGATCACCTGCTGAGCAGTGTGCCCACCGGCAGCAAGGGTACCGATCTGCTGGCCGAGACCACTATGGGCAAACTCGGCGATGCCATCACCGGAGATATGGAGCTCAAGGCCGATATCCGGGAACCGCAAAAGCTGATCGACCGCGCCCTGCTCTGGCTGCACGAGCAGGAAATCCTCCGACTCAACAAGGGGCTGGCCGTATTCCGCCCGGCCATGAGCATCCACCTCGACGGCGACTGGAAAAAGCAGTTCAACCAGCCTGACTTCGCACCGCTCAAGCTGCACTATGACGAGCAGGTGCTGCAAATTCACGTCATGGCTGAATACGTCCAGCGGGGCTTGGAAAAGATGGCCGATGCCCTGCGCCTGACCATGGACTATTTCGCCCTACGCCAGGAGGAATTCCTCCAGCGCTGGCTACCCGGCCGAGACAAAGATTTGCAACGCCAGACCACGCCGGAATCCTGGCGGGCAGTGGTCGAATCCCTGGGCAACAAGGCCCAGCGCGGCATCGTCGCCGACGAGCGCGAAACCGCCAATGTGCTGGTGCTGGCCGGCCCCGGCTCGGGCAAGACCCGCGTGCTGGTGCATCGCATCGCTTACCTGGTGCGCTGCCGTCGCGAGAACCCGGGCGGTATCCTCGCCCTGGCCTACAACCGCCACGCCGCCGCACAGATACGCCAGCGGCTGGCGGCGCTGATCGGCGACGATGCGCGGGGCGTCATCGTGCTCACGCTCCATGCCTTGGCCATGCGCCTGACCGGCACCAGTTTCACAGAGCGCGCTACGCCGATCGACGACAACAGTTTTCGCGACATCCTGCTCGACGCCATCGCCCTGCTCAAGGGTGATGCCCAGGAAGAAGCTGCCGTGAGCGACGACCGCCTGCGCGAACGCCTGCTCGGCAGCTTCCGCTGGATTTTGGTGGACGAATATCAGGACATCGGCCCCGAGCAGTACGAGCTGATCGCCGCCATCGCCGGCCGCAGCCGGGGCGAGGACGAACGCATCAATCTGCTGGCGGTGGGCGACGACGACCAGAACATCTACGCCTTCAACGGTGCCTCGGTGGACTTCATCCGTCGCTTCGAGGCCGACTACAAGGCCAAGCCGGCCTATCTGGTGGATAACTACCGCTCCACCGCCCACATCATCACTGCCGCCAATGCCCTGATCACCCCGCTGGCGGATCGCATGAAGGCGCAGCATCCGATCCAGATGGACGCCAACCGCAAAAAATCATCCCCCGGCGGCGCGTGGCAGGCGATGGACAGGGTGAGCCAGGGCCGCGTGCAAGTTCTGTCCGCCGGCACGGATGCCAAGACCCAGGCCATGGCCGTCATGGCCGAACTGGAACGACTCGCCAGTCTCGATCCGCACTGGGACTGGGCGCGCTGCGCCGTCATCGCCCGCCAATGGAAATGGCTGGAACCCATGCGTAGCTACTGCGCATGGCGCGGCATCCCCGCGCAGATGGCCCGCGAGGACAACGGGCAATTCTGGCGCCTGCGCGAGACGCGGCTGTTGCTAGACTGGCTGGCGGCGCGCGAATCGTCGCTGATCACCGCCGAACAACTCAGCGCCTGGCTGGGTGCCCACA
>JBIJDP010000037.1:0-9606 GCA_044344065.1 Opitutaceae bacterium | reverse complement strand
CGGGATGAGACCGTGACGCTGCGCGTCAAGGCCGGTCCCGGCATCTCCACGCTGCGCCTGGGCTTCAGCGCCCGGCTGTATGTGCGCCGCCGCGCCGTGCTTGAGATCGCCTGCAACGGCACGCCGGTAAAAACCATCGCATTCAACGATCCGACGACCTGGCAGGAGCAACTCATTGAGCTTCCCGCCCGTGCGGGCGAAAACGTCATCGAACTGCACGACCGGCCGCTGCCGCCCGAGCCTGACTGGGCGGGTTACCTGGAACGTTATGCAGACGTGAAGCGCTATGTTGAGATGATGCGCCAGCCGCCGTTCGAGGGTGCACGGGAGCATTATGAGCAGAGCGGCCGGGCCGAGGGGCGCATCATCACGATGATCCGGCCGCCGCGGCCCGCCCCCGGCACCTTTTACTTCATGTTCCGCAGCCTGCGGGTGGAGGAAATTCAGCCATGAGCAGCAATCCCGGACCCGCCCTGCGGCCGGCCCACGCGGGCCCGCACCGCCTGCTGCTCACAATCCTGGCCATGCTCTCGCTCGCCGTGGCCTGGGTCTCGATGTGGCGCATCTCCGCCCACGATCCCTGGTATCGCAACACCAACATGAACATCCACAACCTGGCGGATGCGCTCAGCCTCAACTCCGGCTACGCCCCGGGGGTGGTTGACCAGCCGGGCACGGTCCCAAAGTTTCTCCTCGCCCTGGATTACCGCGTGCGGAACGAGTTCGGACTGCTCCCGGTGTGGACGCTCAAGCGCTTTGCCCGCAGCCCGGAACCGCTGCACGAGCTCGCGCGACTCGTGCAGGTCGGCCGCGAGCACAGCCGGGTGCTGGTCATCCTGTTCATCCTGGTCACCGCGGGTTTTGTCGGCCAGGTCACCCGCCGGTTCGACTTCGCCTGCTTCACGGTGGTGCTGCTCTGCGGCAGTTCGGGACTCCTGTTTCACGGCCTGTTGACGCGACCCGAGTTGCTGTGCGCCGGCTTCGGCGGCGTGCTGGCGCTGCAGTGCGCCTGGCTGGCATCGGCCGCCACCCGGAGCACCGCGCGCACCCTCTGGCTGTTGCTCGCCGGGGTGTGCGCCGGGCTCGCGCTGCTCTCCAAGCTGCCCGCCTGGTTCTATCTGATGATCTTGGCACCGTGGTGCTGCATCGTACCGCTGCTTCCGCCGTCCCTCGGAGCAGGGACACCCGCGACGCCGGTCCACCGGGGCTGGACCATCGCCGCCTGTATCACCGCCGGCCTGGCCACCCTCGGACTGCTGTTCGTCTTGAGTCGCAGTCACGCCCTGCTCGATCCGGTGGCCGCCGCGCGGCTGCGCGCCGTGGCGGCGGCCGTCGCCCTGCTGCCAATCCTGGCCCTGGCCGGTGTGCGCGGACCGGTGGCACGCTACCTTGTCGGGCGCCTGCTGGACCTGACCCTCCTGCTTGCCGGCGTGATCGCCGTCTGCACCGGCTGGTTTGGCTTGCTCCGCATCACGCTGCCATCCGGAGCCGCCGCGGACGCCACGACGAAGATACTCAACACGGTATTCCATCCCGATCCCTTGGTGCACCTCTACACCCATCCCGGTGAGGGCCATCGGGTCCGTGAGGTCCTGCGTTTCGTGATGGAGACACCCGCCCTGTTCCTCACCACGTGCGTGCTGGCCGTGGGCCTGGTCTTTTTCCGCGCCGCCCCCGCGCGCCATCGCGCCCTCGTGCTGTTCCTGCTGGTCCAGGGATTGGGCATGACCGCGCTGATGAGCCAGCGTGAGTTTCTGGCCCAGTACAGCCTCTTCGCCCAGGTGCCGCTTCTCCTCGCCTGGGCCTTCGGTCTCGCGGCGCTGCATGAGTGGTGGCTCCGCCGCGCCCCGGCCTCGGAGCAACGCTGGCCGGTGGCGCTGGCCACGGCGGCCGCCTTCATCCTCGTGCTCACCGCGCCAATGGATTTGCGTTCCAAGTACAACGGCTACCAGGAGGACGCGGCCCTGCCCGTGAACGAGCTCACCGTGACCTACCTCTATGATCACGACGCCCATCCCGCAGCCTACCTGGCTGCCCTCAAGGCCCGTTATCCCACCCGGAATGACTTTATCGCGGAACTGAATCTGTTCCTGGCCAACCCGGCCAATCGCACCCCGGACGCACCATGAATGACATCGCGCCAGCCGCCCCTGCCCGCGCCTTTCGGCTCCTGCCGCTTCTGCTCTGCCTGGCGGCCATCGGCGCGCACCTGTGGTTGATCGACCTCAAGGGCATCAGCACCGACGAGGGCATCCGCCTCGGCATCATCAACGGCGGGCAACCCTGCCGTCCCGGCCCGGTCAACGACTCGGCCACATGGGAGGCGGTCCTGGACACGATCAGCCCCTACGCCTACCAGCCGGCTTACTACCTCCTGCAAAACACCCTGATGCGGCTGGCCGACCGGCAGGACCTCCGGTTTTTCCGCGGCGTCAACATCGGTTTCCTTGCGCTGGCGTTGCTGGGATTGCTGCTCCTGTCAGGAAGTTGGGCGCCCTGGCCCCGGGCCTTCCTGATCGGGCTGTTCGCGTTCAACGCCTACCTCATCATGCATGTGCTGCAGATCCGCGAGTACATCGTCGCGGTGGCACTGTACATCTGGGGCAGCTGGCTGGTGCTGCGCCTGGACCGCCGCGAGTTGCATAGCGAATGGCGGGACATCGCGTGGTTTGCCGCCTACGGGATCCTGCTCACGCTGGGCTTCTACCTCCAGTCGTGGACCGTTTTTCCCGCGATCGGCCAGGGCCTGTTTCTGGTGCTGCGCCGGCGCGCCCAAACCTGGCGATTCCTCGCGCATCTTGCCTTCAGCTACCTGCTGGTCTTTTCCCTGACCTGGCCCTACCTGCACGCCAACCAGCAGAAAGTGAACGTCGGCCTGTGGGAGACCGAACACGTCACGCTCCTCGGCCAGCTGTCCAACGGCTTTCATCTCGTCTTCTCCGGCCACGTCGTGGACCACGATCGTTTCACCGGTTTCCTGCCTTGGGTCTGGCTGGCCATGCTGCTGTCCGCGGTGTGGGTCCTGCTGCGACGCCGCACCTGCCTGGCCCCCGAATTCACCAGCGAGTGCGTGCGCCAGGCCTGGCTCATGGGCCTTTGCATCAGTGTGACGGTGGCCTTTCAGATCGCCTATTTTTTCAAGGTCGAGCCCCTGTCCGTCTGGCCCCGCTACTTCGTGGTGCATTACTTCTTCTGCCTCTGGCTGATCGCCTTGGTCTTTCGTCTGCTCCATCAGGCGCGGGAGCGGATCAATCACCGCGCGGTGCTCACCACCGGGCTCGCGGCGCTGAGCCTGCTGCTGGGCGGCTCGATGGTGTACCAGCTGCGCAGTTACCGCCTCGACCCCTATTTCGACACGAGCCTGTCGCGCGAATCGGACTGGCGCGAAGGCGCTCCCCTCCTCGCCGGTAACATCACGACGGACGATGTCCTGCTTTCCCAGGACTTCATCACCGCCTCGACCCTCACGTTCACCCGGCCTCTCGCCAACCGGATCGTGTATTTCCAGGATATCGAAAAGGCCGATCTGGGTTCAGTCCGCCGCCTGGTCTACGCCATCGCGGGTCGCGCAGCCTTGTCGGCGCGCCTGGCCCTGCTGGGCTTCGGGGCGCCCCGGGAAATCGCCCATACCTCCTACGCGCACGACCAGTCCCCCGGTTACTGGCGGGTGCTGGCCTTCCAACGGCCCTGACGGGCGCATAGGCGCACGTGGCAGAATTGAGCTTCGCATGTGCCGCGCTTTGGCTCCAAGTTCTCGCGGTCCCATGCCCAACCTGCAGTCCCACATCGACCAGCCCGGCGACTGGAGCAATCCCTCACGCTGCGTGATCATCCGCGGCTGGTGCTTTGCCGGTGCCGGCCGGAAGGTTGCCGGCATCCGCCTGCGCACGAAGGACCGGTCCCTGCATGGGGTCGTCGGCCTGCCCCGCCCCGATGTCCGCGCCGCCCTGCCCGCTGCGCCTGACGATGACACCGGGTTCGAAATCCGCGGCACCCTGCCTTCCGGCCGCCAGCGCCTGCTGATCGAGGCCCAACTGGACGACGGTACCTGGGTCGGGATCATGGACCGCCCCGTGAACATCAAGCGCCTGCTGCTGCCCCTGTGGCTCGGCGGCGGCGAATGGACCGAGCTGATGTTCTTCCAGATGCCGGCGCACATGGCCTATCCCCCGCGGCCGGTCCGGGCGGAAACATTTCCCGCCCCGGCGCCCGGCCTGTCCGTGCCCAAGCTCACCATCGTCACGCCCTCCTACCAGCAGGCCCGCTACCTCGGGGAGACCATGCGGAGCGTCCTCGAGCAAAAGACCCCGGTGGAATACATCGTGCAGGACGGCGGCTCCACCGATGGCAGCGTGGACCTCATCAAACGGCTCGCCGCCGCCCACGCCGCCGCCCCGGCAGATTCACCGCGGCTGGCCGACTGGAGCAGCGCAAAGGACCAGGGCCAGGCCGATGCCATCGCGCGGGGTTTTGCCCAGACCAAGGGTTCGCCCGAGGACGTGATGGGTTGGATCAATTCCGACGATTACTACCTGCCCGGCGCCCTCGCCCACGTAGCCGGCTATTTTGCGCGGCACCCCGAGGTGGATGTGATCTACGGCCACCGCATCGTGGTGAACGAGGAATCGCAGGAGATCGCCCGCTGGTTCCTGCCCCGGCACGACCCCGAGGTGCTGCGCCTGAATGACTTTGTGCCGCAGGAGACGCTTTTCTGGCGCCGGCGGGTCTGGGACCGGGTTGGCGGGCTAGATACCTCCTTCCACTTCGCGATCGACTGGGATTTGTTGCTGCGCCTCCAGGCCGCGGGGGCGCGGATTGTGCGCCTGCCTTTTTTTCTCGCCTGCTTCCGGGCGCACGCCGCCCAGAAAACCTCCGCCGTCATGCACAGCACCGGCCAGCGCGAGATCACCCTCCTGCGCGAGCGCACGCAGGGCCGGCACTACCCGGCGGTGGAACTGGAGCGCAATCCCCTCCTTTTGCACTACCTCCGCCACAGCGCTTTCATCCAGTTCCTCTGGCGACTGGGCGTGCGGGCGCCTTGAATGTGCACTGCCACGGGGGCGCGAGGCGCACCCGGGGTTGATTTCCGGGCGGGTCCGTGATGAATAGGGCCTTATGCAGCTCTCAATCATCGTCCCGGTCTACAAGGAGGAGAAGAACATCCCGGAGTTCCTCCGCCGGCTGCAACCGGTCCTGGCCGCCGTCACGCCGGACTATGAGCTGATCTTCGCCCTCGATCCCTCGCCCGACCGGTCGGAACAGGTCATCCTCGAGCACCGGTCCGCCGACGAGCGCATCAAGCTGCTGAAATTCTCCCGCCGCTTCGGCCAGCCGATGGCCACGCTCGCCGGCATGGAATACTCTCGGGGCGAGGCCGTGATCGTGATGGACGTGGACATGCAGGACCCGCCGGAACTGGTCGGCGAGATGGTCGCCAAGTGGCGCGAGGGCTACGAGGTCGTGCTGCCGCAGCGCCGTCAGCGCACGGGCGAACCCTGGCTGAAGCAGGTCGTCTCCGCGGTCGGCTACCGCGTGATCAACAAGATCGCCGATGTGCAGATCCCGCCGAACACCGGCGATTTCCGCCTCATGTCCCGGCGCGTCGTCAACGAGGTCGTCCGCCTCAAGGAAACGCACGGCTTTCTGCGCGGCATGGTGGCCGTCGTGGGCTTCAGGCAGTGCATCATCCCCTTCGACCGCCCGCCGCGCCATGCCGGGGCGACCCACTACAACCGCTTCCTCGGCTCCCTGCGCATCGGGTTCAACGGCATCTTCTGCTTCAGCACCTACGCCCTGCAGCTGAGCACGATGCTGGGCTTCCTGATCGCGGGATTTTCCTTCCTGCTGATGACGATCTACCTCTTCTACAAGTTCATGGGCTGGCAGATCCTCTGGGGCAATCCGACCCTGGTCATCCTGATCTCCTTCCTCGGCGGCATCCAGCTCATCAGCGTCGGCATCCTCGGCGAGTACATCGGACGCATCTACGAGGAAGTGCGCGGACGCCCCCGCTACATCGTCGACCGGTCGGCCGGATTCGAGCCCCGCGCCTGAGGCCCCGCCATGCCGACCGCCAAGTGGCCCAAGATCCTCCCGCCGCTTTCCCCCGAACAGCAGCAGCGCAACAACGAGTTCATGCGCATCTGGCACGAGGAGCTGGCGCGCCGCTCCCGCTACGGACTCGTTGAGCGCTTCAACCACTCCTTCCCGGTCCGCCATTCCCGGCCGGGTTTCCGCACCACCCTCGAGATCGGCGCCGGTCTCGGCGAGCACCTGGAGTACGAGAAGCTCACCCCCGAACAGGAGCGCAATTACTACTGCAACGAATACCGGGAGAACATGGCCGCCGGTATCCGTCAGCGGTTCCCGAATGTCCGGACCATCGTGGGCGACTGCCAGCAACGGCTGGATTTCCCCGACGGATTCTTCGACCGCTACGTCGCCGTCCATGTCCTCGAGCACCTGCCCGATCTCCCGGCGGCCATCCGCGAGGCGCACCGATTGTTAAACAAGCAGACCGGCCAGTTGCTTGTGGTCCTGCCCACCGAGGGCAGCCCCGCCTACGGTCTCGCGCGCAAGCTCTCCGCCGAGCGGGTCTGGTACCGGCACTACACCGCCCCCTACGTGGAATTCTACGGCCGGGAACACATCAACCTCATCCCCGAGGTCCTGGCCGAGCTCGCACCCTATTTCACCATTGAGCATCGCTCCTGTTTCCCCCTGCCTTTTCTCCCCTTCATCCTCTGCAACCTCTGCATCGGCTACGTCCTGAAACCCCGCGCCCAAGTCCTCCTGGCCTGATTGTCCCTCATGCAAAACGTCTTTGTCACCGGTGCCGCCGGTTTTATCGGTTCCAACCTGGTGGATCGCCTCCTGGCCGACGGGGTGACCGTCACGGGCTGGGATAATCTCTCCACCGGTCAGCTGCGCTTCCTGGAAGGCGCGCTCAGGCACCCGCGGTTCAAGCTGGTCCGGGGCGACAACCTCGACCTGCCCGCCCTCACGGCCGCCCTGCGCGGCACGGACTTCGTCTTTCACCTCGCCGCCAATGCCGACATCAAGGACGGCTGGTCGCACCCGCGGCGGGACCTCGAGCAGAACACCATCGCCACGTTCAACGTGCTCGAGGCCATGCGGGCCAACGGCGTCGGGCGCATCGCCTTTTCCTCCACCGGTTCCGTCTACGGTGAAGCGCTGGTCACGCCCGAGAAACCCACGCCGGAGACCGACGCCTTCCCGGTCCAGACCTCGCTCTACGGCGCTTCAAAGTCCGCCGGCGAGGGCCTGCTGGCCGCGTACGCCGAGGGCGGGCAGATCGCCGAGGCCTACATTTTCCGCTTCGTCTCCATCCTGGGCGAACGCTACACGCACGGCCACGTCTTCGATTTCTACCGGCAGCTGCTCGACCATCCCGGCCACCTGCGCGTGCTCGGCGACGGCACCCAGCGCAAGAGCTACCTCTACGTGCAGGACTGCATCGATGCGATCCTCCACGTCACCCGGCAGGCCACCGCCAAGGACGCCAAACATCACACGCAGATCTACAATCTCGGCACCCCGGAGTACGTCGAGGTCCGGCAGAGTGTCGGCTATATTTGCGCCGCCCTGGGGGTAAACCCGCGGCTCGATTACACCGGCGGAGACCGCGGATGGATCGGCGACAATCCCTTCATCTATCTCGATACGGCCCGGATCCGATCCACCGGCTGGAAACCCAGACTCACCATCGAACAGGGCATCATCCACACCCTGCGATGGCTCGAGGCCAACCGCTGGGTTTTCGCCGCCCGCAGTTCCGGCACCGGCCAGCCATGAAGCCTCACGGCCAATCCAATCTCAGTCGCTGGATGTGGGTGGCCGCCGCTTTGTTGATGCTCGGCGAATTTCTCCTGTTCGACGTGATGACCTCGCGTCACCACACGAAGATCTATCCCCGCTGGAACGACCAGATCCAGTATCTCACCGAATCCTACAATGCCTACGAACAGATGCAGACGCATGGCCTAGCCGCCGGCCTCAAGCACGCCCTGGGCAAGACCGCGTTGCAGGGCACCCTGCACGACACCTCCGCGCTCCTCATTTTCTGGCTGACGGGCTCGGCTTCGCGCAGCGCCGCGCTCAGCCTGAACATGCTGGTGTTTCTCGCGTGGCAGGCGGCGCTGCTTTTCACGATCCCACGGCTCACCGGTTACCGTGCCCTGGGCTGGATGGGCTTCGGCCTGCTCCTCTGCGTCGCCTGGCCCTGGTCCGGCGAAGCCGGCTCGGCCGTGGACTTCCGCCTCGACCATGCCGCCATGTGCCTGATCGGCGTGACCTCGTGCCTGGCCCTGCTGACCAATGGATTTCGCAGGACCGGCTGGGCCGTGGCCTTTGGCGCGGCGGTCGGACTGACCATGCTGGAACGGTTCCTGACCGGGATCTACTTTGCCGCAATCTTCGCTGTCACCGCGGGCTGGGTTTTCTGCGGCGACGAGCGCTGGCGGCGCCTGCGCAACCTTGGATACGCCGGACTCATGGCCGCGGCCCTGGCGTTGCCTGTCTTCTGGATCAACCGCGTCGCCATCTACACCTACTACTGGGTCGGCCATGTCTCGGGGGCCGAAAGCACGGCCCGCTTTCGTGGACTCGACCTCTGGCGCTCCGTCGAATTTGTCTTTGGCCACCTCGGGGACATGCATCTGGGCCGGTATTTCGGCTGGGCAGTCGTGCTGCTCACCGGTCTGCTGCTGTCCCTGCGTTTGATCGCCCGGCGCCGGGCCGCCAGCGGATCCGGGCTTGACTGGCTGTTTTTTGGCCTGGCCTTCCTGCTGATGCCAGCGGCCGTCCTCGTGCTGCACCGGCAGAAGTCCGAATATGTGCTGGGCGTGCTCGTGCCCGGCGTGATCCTCCTTGTGCTCTGGCTTTGGGCCGCCCTGTGGCGCCGGATTGATTTTCAATCCGACAGCGCCTGGCGCCGCGCCCTCCCCCTCGTCCCGGCCCTCGCCGCGCTGGTGGCCGGCCTTGGTTATTTTGGCGAGCGCCAGATTCGCAATCCCCATGACCCGCAGTTCCTTGAAAGTGCCCGCACGGTCAACCTGATCGCCGACCATATCTTCCACTCCATCCGGGCGGACCACATCGCCAATCCCAACATCGCGGTCGACCAGGTCGTTGATTACCTCGATGCCCAGATCCTGCGAGTCATCTGTTACGAGCGGAAAAAGACCTGGATCCCCTTCGTGATCCAGCTGCCCAACAGCATCCTCGCGGACAAGGACGAGGTGATGCTCTACCGCCTGAAGCTCTGCGATTTTGTCGTGCTCACCGACGACATGGAAGGTCCGGGCTACTGGCCGTATGACCAGCAGATGCGGCGGCTTTATCCGGAGCTGAAGGCCTGGTGCGAGGGCCATCTCCAGCGCGTGGATGGATTCACCGTGTTCGGACGCGAACTGTCCCTCTACCGGCGCCGGGCCACTCCCTGATACAACCCTCCGGGAAAAAATGAACGTCACCATTCTCGGCCTCTGGCACCTTGGCACGGTCACCGCCGCCTGCATGGCGCGGCACCACCGGGTCACGGGTCTCGATTTTGATGAAGCCGTGATCGCCGGCCTTCGCACCGGC
>JBIJDP010000593.1:0-2611 GCA_044344065.1 Opitutaceae bacterium | reverse complement strand
GCGGGCCGCCTCGCTGGCCGCCACCTCGAAGACGCCGGCGCCTTCATTTCGCTCGAACTCGACTACGACGCCCGCACGCTGCTCTTCGCCTACACGGAGGCCGAGCACACCCTGCCGCCGGGCGTCGCCTGCGACACCAACCTCTGGACCGAGGCCGACGCGGCCCGCAGCCCCAAACATGCGTTCTACCACTTCCGTCCGGAGACCTGCTACCATGTCTTCCGGCTCAACGTCGACGGCACCGGGCTCACCCAGCTCACCGACGGCCCCTGGAACGACTTCGATCCCTGCTTCCTGCCCAACGGCCGGATCGCCTTCATCTCGACGCGCATCGGCGGCCAGCTGCGCTGCGGCTTCCGGCCCGACCCCACCTACACGCTGCACGCCATGCAGCCCGACGGCAGCGACATCATCCCGCTCAGCTTTCACGACACCAACGAGTGGCACCCGAGCGTCGATCACGACGGCATGCTCGTGTATACGCGCTGGGACTACGTGGACCGCGACTCGGATGTCGCCCACCACCTCTGGCACTGCCATCCCGACGGCCGCGACCCGCGCAGCTTCCACGGCAACTACCCCGTCAGCCGCGAGTCGCGGCCATGGATGGAGATGTCGGTCCGCGCCATCCCCGGCTCGCACCGCTACGTCGCGGTCACCGGGGCGCACCACGGCCAGGCCTACGGTTCGCTGGTGTTGATCGATCTGCGCGAACGGGACGACGGCGCGTCCGGCCAGCTTCGCCGCCTGACGCCCGAAGTGCCATTCGTCGAGGCGGAGTCGGCCCCAGGCGTGCCGCATCCCAAGGGCAAACATCAGCCCTTCGCCGAGGTCTTCGGCACGCCGTGGCCGCTGAGCGACGACTTCCATCTCGCAGTGTACGATCCGGGCCAGAAGAACTACGGCCTCTACCTCGTCGACAGCTTCGGCAACCGCGAACTGCTCTACCGCGACCCGGCGATTGCCTGTCTCGACCCGATCCCGCTCAAGGAGCGTGTGCGTCCGCCGGTGTTGCCAGTCCAGACGGCGCAGGCCAAGGCGGAGCGCACGGGCGATCCCGCCACCGGCACGGTCGCGGTCATGAACGTGTACGAGAGCGACCAGCCGTGGCCTGTTAGCGTGAAAATCAAGGAGTTGCGCGTCGTGAACATCTTTCCGAAAGACAATCACCTTCAGGACTCGCCGAACATTGGCCATGCCGCGCAGTCGCTCGCTCGTGGCGTGCTCGGCACGGTGCCCGTCGAGGCGGACGGCAGCGTTCATTTCACGATGCCGACTGGCGCCGCGGTCTATTTCCAGTTGCTCGACGAGAACGGCGTCGCTGTCCAGACGATGCGCTCCGACACCTACCTGCACCCCGGCGAGCGGCTGACCTGTCTCGGCTGCCACGAGAACAAGGCCCGCACCGTGACGCAGGAGACGCAGCAGAAACCGCTCGCGTTGCGCCGCGCCCCGTCGCGTTTGGAACCCGAGGTCAGCGGCTCGTATCCGTTGACGTTTCCGCGTCTCGTCCAGCCGGTGATCGACGCGAAGTGTCTGCCCTGCCACGACAAAAACATGAAAGCGCCGAGCCTGCACGGCGACCGTTTCGTCAAGCAAGGCTGGTCGGAGTCGTTCGCGTCGCTGCGCAAACACGCCTGGGGCATGAGCGGCGGCAACGGCGTCGCATTGCGTGAAATCCAGTACTCAGTTCCCGGCAAGGTCGGGGCACCCGCCTCCAAACTCTACCCGATGCTGCGCCAGGGACACCACGACCTCAAACTCACTCCCGAAGAAATGCGGCGGATCACGTTGTGGCTCGATTGCAATAGCAACTTCTACGGCGCCTATCACGACGCCGGGAAGCAGGCATGCGGCGAAGTCGTCCCTCCGAAACTCGGTATCCCCGCGTGGACCGACTTCAACGCGCTGGTGCGATGATGACTATCTGTCTTGGTCCGAGGTCTGTGCCGTGCAGGCGGGTTCAGGGAACCGGAAGATATCACGGCCGGGCCACGATCCTGGCCAATCGTTCTGATAGATTGGCGGCCACCGCGACCTTGGCGGATGGTTTGGCGCGGAGGGCGTCGAGGCTGATTTCGCCGACGCCGAGGTTGTTGTCATCCTTGTCGTAGAGTTCGATGCGCAGGCGGCTTTGATGGATGGCAAGGCGGATGAGGAAATCCTCCCAGTTGGCGGGGATTTCCTGCGGCGAGGATGCAAGGGCACGGTCCCAATCGCAGCCCCTCTTGATCTGAAACACCAACATCCTGCGGGGGTGGTCAATACCCGCCAATTCAACTTCAACCACCTTTCCCAATGCCGATTGGTTGACCGTGACTTCCTGCCTGGTCAGCGGAACCACCCGGTCACGGGCTGCGGAAAACAATTTCCGGTAGTCGATGAAAAACATCGAGCCCAGCAACACCACTAGCAAAACGATCAGCGCGGGCAGGGCGACCCGGCGGATGGCGGCGGCCGTGAGTTCGGGGCGCGGATCCTGGGTTTCGATTCGGACCTCCCGTTGTTCGCTTGCGACCGTGCCATCGGGTTGCGCCGTGAAGATCGTTTGAATGGCGATGCCGGGCCGGAATTCCTCGGATCTAACGGTGGAACACACCCCGCCGCGGCA
>JBIJDP010000036.1:0-9610 GCA_044344065.1 Opitutaceae bacterium | reverse complement strand
GGCAGGTCGTGGACGTTGGTGATGAGATAGGAGTGCTTCACGATCGGCAGGGTCATGCCGAAGAAATCGGTTTCCTGGAACGCGCTCTTGCCGATGTATTTTTGGTACACCTGGCCGGTGATCGCCACGAGGGGCGTGGAATCCATGTAGGCGTCGGCAATGGCGCTGACGAGATTGGTGGCACCCGGTCCGCTGGTGGCCATGCAGACGCCGACGCGGCCGGTGGCGCGGGCATAGCCCTCGGCGGCGAACGATCCGCCCTGTTCATGACGGGGGAGAATGACGCGAATCTTGTCGGTGCGCGCGAGGGCCTGATGCAGCTCCTGGGAGGCGCCGCCGGGATACGCGAAGATGACGTCGACGTTCTCGCGGATGAGGCACTGAACAACAGCGTCAGCACCCTTCATTTCGTGGCCGATTTCGGCCTGGGGAAACGCAGCGGGAGAGGTCGTTTTTTTCATGGTGTTTACAGAGGGCCGGGAAGCAAAGCCCCTGCCGGCCCGCGGGGCAAGCCTCGGTGCAGGCCCTTTTGTCATAACATTTGCCATTGGCGGGCGGGGAGAATGCCGGCACGGTGGTAGCATGCTGAAACTTTTGTTCATTGGTGACATCGTGGGCCGGCCGGGTCGCGACTTCGTGGCCGACCGTATCCCGCGATTGCGGGCGGAGTTCGGTTTGGATTTCGTGATCGCCAACGGGGAGAATTCCGCGGCCGGGGCGGGCATTACGGGCTCCATTGCCAAGTCGATCCTCGAGAGCGGGGTGGATGCGATCACGCTGGGGGACCATGTCTGGGACCAGCGGGGCTGGGAGACGGAGATTTCCCAGATCGAGCGGGTGTGCCGGCCGGCCAACCTGCCGTTGAACTGCCCGGGATGGGATCACCTCATCATTGAAAACCGCGGCTTCCGGCTGGCGGTGTTCACCGTGTTGGGGCGGCAGTACCTCGGCATGAAGGCCGAATGTCCGTTCCTGTGCGCCGACCGCATGATCGAGAAGCTCAAGGCGCAGACGGATGCCATCATCGTGGAAATCCACGCCGAGGCCACGTCCGAGAAGCAGGCCCTGGGCTGGTATCTCGACGGCCGGGTCACGGCCGTGATCGGCACACACACCCATGTCCCCACGGCTGACGCGCAGGTGCTGCCCAAAGGGACGGCCTTCATCTGTGACATCGGCATGACGGGCCCGTATGCCTCGGTGCTGGGCCGCGAAGTCGCGCCGGTTGTGAGCAAGTTCCTGGACGGGATGCCGCGGCGGTTCGAGGTCGCCACGGAGGATGTGCGGCTGTCCGGCGCCCTGGTGGAAATCAGCGCCTCGATGGCGCGGGCGGAAAAAATCGAACTGCTGACGGTGCGGAAATAAGCGGCGGCGCGTTCAGCGCACGCTGCCGATCTCCTCGAAGACCCCCAGCTTGCGGTAGCGCTCGTAGCGCGAATCCAGCAGTTGAGGCAGTTCGATCCCACGGAGTTCGCCCAGGTGCTTCGCCACGGCCGTCTTCAGGGCGGCGGCGGCTTGTTCGGGGTTGTAATGGGCGCCGCCCATCGGCTCGGCGATGACTTCGTCCACCACGCCGAGGGTCTCCAGGGTGGCGGCGCTGAGCTTGAGTGCCTCGGCGGCCTTGGGGGCGGCGGCACCGTCCTTCCACAGGATGGCCGCGCAGCCTTCCGGGGAAATCACCGAGTAGTAGCTGTTTTCAAAGATCAAGACCCGGTCGGCCACGCCGATGCCAAGGGCACCGCCGGAACCGCCTTCACCCACGATCACGGCGATGGACGGGGTCCTGAGCATGGCCATCTCGCGGAGGTTCACCGCGATGGCTTCGGAAACATGGCGGGCTTCGGATTCGATGCCAGGATAGGCGCCCGGGGTGTCGATGAAGCAAAGCAGGGGCAGGCCGAATTTTTCCGCCATTTTCATCAGCCGGAGGGCCTTGCGGTAGCCTTCGGGCTGGGGCATGCCGAAGTTGCGGGCGATTTTCTCCTTGGTGTCGCGGCCCTTTTGCTGGGCCACGATCATCACCGCCTGACCCTCGTAAAAGGCGGTGCCGCCGATCAGGGCCTGGTCGTCCTTGAACTGCCGGTCGCCGTGCAGTTCCTGAAAGTTCTCACACAGCAGTCCGATGTAATCTAGGGCATACGGGCGCTTCGGATGCCGGGCGATCTGGACGCGCTGCCAAGGGGTGAGCGCCGTGTAGATCTCGCGCTGGGTGGTCTCGATCTTGCCCTCGATGGCCGTGACCTCGCCGGCCAGGTCAACCCCGGTTTCGAGGGATTGCTGGCGCAGCGTCTCGAGTTGCTTGGACAACTCGCGCAGCGGCTTCTCGAATTCCAGCACATAGGACGTCTTTTCCATGCCCAAGGCTACGGAGGCCGGCAGAAGACTGTCAACGGGGCGCCGGATTACTTAACGCCATCCGCTTGCCCTTCAGGCTTTTTCAATTGGTCTTTCCAACTGAGGATCTTCGCCTGGGCGCCATATTTTTCCGCGGTCAGCTTGTCGCCGCGCTCCATCCAGATCCGGGAGAGCGTGGTATTGATGAACAGGTCGTCCGGGCGGAGCGCATGGGCGCGTTCAGCGGCGCGGAGTGCCTCGTCGAGGTTGCGCAGACTGAACTGGATCTCGGCCAGGGCGTGCCAGGCAGCGAATGAATCGGGGGCCGAGTCGGTCGCTTGGTTAAGCTTGGCCAGGGCCTGGCCGGTTTCGCCCATGGAGTAGTCGAACGTCGCGTCGTCGATCAGGCTCTGGATTTCGTCGGGAGTCATGGGATTGAAGGCTGATCGGATATGAATTTCGAACCGGCAGACTATGCAGGAAATGCCACCGAGCGTGCAGGACACCGCGTACTGACCAACCATTTAAGCGATTGATCCCCAAGGCTAGGTCGGCCCATGCAGCCGACCGAATACAAATATTTAGCCGCAAAAAGGCGCAAAAATCAAAAAGTGAAGGAAACTGTGCATGCGCCGATAGGCACGCGGGAGAACCACGCAGGCAGATTGAATCTTTGCGCCTTATTTGCGGCTATTCCTTCCGGGTTAGTCTGCCTTCGTGAATCCACAGTGCGAACGGATCAGCCTTTCACGCCGGCTTCGACGTTGATGTGCACGTCCACCTCTTCGCCGAGGACCTTTTCATAGCCCGTCACGCCAAAGTCGGCGCGCTTCAGGGTGGTGGAGGCTTCCCAACCGGAGAGCTTGGAGCCTGGACGCATGCCGGGGCCGAAGCCGAGGGACTTGACCTTGAGCACGACTTCCCTGGTCACGCCCTTGAGGGTGAGATCGCCGGTGACATCGTAGGTATCATCGCCGGTTTTCTTCCAGGCACGGCTCTTGAAGGTGATCGTGGGGAATTTTGCGGCATCAAAGAAATCCGGCGAACGCAGGTGGTTGTCGCGCTTTTCATTCGCGGTGCTGACCGACCCGATGTCGATGGTGGCTTCGACGGAACTGTTTTCGAGGTTGGCCTGATCCACGACGATATTGCCTTCAAACTTGGTGAAGCTGCCCGGCACCTTGGAGAAGAAGTGGCGGATACCAAAGCCGACGGAGGAGTGCACACTGTCGATCACATAGGTTTCGGTCGCGGCCCGGGCGGAGGCGAGCAGGCCGAGGGCGACGAGGGTGAGGGTGAGACGGCGCAGGATGTTTTTCATAGGGTGTGGTGGTTGGAGAATGGGCATAAACCGGATTTCTGCAAATTACAGGATCAACATGGCGTCGCCGTAACTGAAGAAACGGTATTCGAGCCTGATCGCCTCGGCGTATATGGCCTTCAGCCAAGCAATGCCGTCGGTGGAGCCCGGGGTGAGGAAGGCCGACACCAGGCAGAGCAGGGTGGAGCGGGGTTGGTGGAAATTGGTGATCAGCGCATCGACCCCACGGAAGGTGCAGGGCGGATATAGAAAGAGGGCGGCTTCGGCGAGGTGCGGATGGGTTAGCGCGGCGGTGTGGTTGGACAGAAAGTCCTCAACGCTGCGCACCGTCGTGGTGCCGACCGCGATGCGCCGTCCGGTGCGGGGGGAGAACAGCGCCTGCTGGGTGGCAACCGGCAGCTCGTAGAGTTCGCGGTGAATCTCGTGCGCCTCGATCGTTTCGGTGCTGATCGGTTTGAAGGTGCCGAGCCCCACATGCAGGGTAACATCGGCGGTCGGCACCCCCGCGGTGGCCAGCCGGCCCAACAACTCGGGCGTGAAGTGCAGCCCGGCCGTGGGTGCGGCGACGGCGACCTGCCGGGCGCGATCGGCGTAGACGGTCTGGTAGCGCTCCTGATCGAGCGACCGGTGAGAACTGTCGCTGCGGCTGATGTAGGGTGGGAGCGGGACCTCGCCCAGGCGGTTGGCCACCACGACAATGGATTCGGCCGTCGCCGTGCGCAGGCGGACCAGGGCGGAGCCGTCAGGTTCGCGGGCCACGATTTCACCGGAGAAGGCCCCGGTTTCGTGGGCGAAGGTGGCGCCCACCGGCAGTTTTTTCCCGGGTTTGATCAGGCAGCGCCAAACTTCCCCGCCGTTGGCGGGCCGCAGCAGGAAGCACTCGACCTGCCCGCCGGTCGGTCGCCGCGCCAGCAACCGGGCCGGAAGCACGGCGGCCGTGTTGCGGAACAGGATGTCGCCGGCCTGCAGGAATTGCGGCAGGTCGGCAAAGGTGTGATGACTGACCCGTCGCGTCGCGCGCTCGACCACCAGCAACCGTGAGGCATCGCGCCGCGCCGCGGGAGTCTGCGCAATCAGATGCGGCGGCAGATCGTAATCGAAAAGCGAGGTGGCAAGCGGTGGCACGGGGGAAATGAAGGCTTGCGCTTGCCTATCGGGCGAGTTTCTTCCGCTATTCCCATAGTGCCGAGCTAGCTCAGTTGGTAGAGCAACGCTTTCGTAAAGCGTGGGTCGTCGGTTCAAATCCGATGCTCGGCTCCATTTTCAGGGGCGGTTTTCATGAGAAAACCGCCCCTTTTTTTGTTTGAGAATGACGTCAATGCGCCCCCCGGATGCGAGATTCTGATGTTTGCTCAATTTGGGTGGTATGAAGCATCTATGGCAGGTCAAAGACCTGCCCTACTTTCGACTCATGTTCTCTTCGCGTCCCTTCGCGTTATTCGCGGTTAAATCGGTTTCGTGGATTGAACTCCAAAGGCGGGCTTTCAGTTGTGGCTGATCTGGTCGTCGGGCAGGTTGCCCTGCAATTTCGTCCGGAGGCGGATGGCTTCGATCTCGGTGCGCAGGTGGGTGCCGAACAGCTCCAGGCGCTTGTGCACATCGAGGGTTTCAAGGAGCTTTTGCTTCATCGCGCCATCCTCGCACAGGGTGAAGGCCGCGAGGTCCACGAACGTTTCGGGGTCCTCAACCGAGCGCAGGAAATCCGTCATCTCCACGGGTACCACCCCGCCGTATTTGCGCTTCAGGCCGATCAAGCGGATCAGGTCGGAACGCAGCTTCAGGTTGTCCGCCGGTGTCCCGCCCGGCGCGCTGGCCAGGGTGCGGATTTGCATGCGGCGGTAGGGCTCTTCGCTGACGATGCTGACCGCCTCCACGCGGCACAGGCCCTGCAGCAGAAGGTTGGACGTGCCGTTTTCGTTTTTCTGGCAGGCGCGGACAATGCCGACGGATGCGACCCGGCAGGGCGGCTCGAAGGCCTGGGTCATCCCAAGTTTTTGGACGTCGAGGCCGGCCACGGCAAACAGGCGATTGGAGGCCAGGACATCCCGCAGCATGTGGCGGTAGCGCGGTTCGAAAATATGCAGGGGCAACAGGGCCTGGGGAAAAAACGCCAGGTTGGGCAAGGTCATCACGGGGACCTCATCGGGTACGACTATTTCCATCTCCATGGCGGTGAGCTTAGCTTCATTGGCTGGAAATTCAAACGGGACAGTGGTTTGTGCCACTCCATGGCACGATACTGCCGAGGTGTGTCACAGGGTGTGACAGGATGGCTGAAATGTGGTCGTGAAAAGCAAAGAATTAATGCCATGTAATTTTTTAAAACATTAACATATATATTCTTATGCATGATGTGAAATCGAGGCACGTGCATTGCTAGAGTTAGGATACTTATGAGCAAAATTTTAGGGATCGATCTTGGCACAACCAACTCATGCATGGCGGTAATGGAGGGCGGCGAACCGGTCGTCATCCCGAATGCGGAAGGCGCCCGGACAACCCCGTCGGTGGTCGCTTTCACCAAGTCGGGCGAGCGCTTGGTCGGCCAGGCCGCCAAGCGGCAGGCGGTCACCAATCCGCGCAACACGGTCTTTTCCTCGAAGCGCCTCATCGGCCGCAAATTTTCCGAGATCAAGGCCGAGGCGGCCAACATGCCGTTCAAGGTGGTCGAGGGCAAAAACGGCGACGCCTACATCGAGGTCCAGCTCGGCGACAAGACCGAGCAGTTCGCACCCCAGCAGATTTCCGCGTTCGTGCTCGGCAAGCTGAAGGCCGATGCCGAGGCTTATCTGGGCGAGAAGATCGCCCAGGCCGTCATCACGGTCCCGGCCTATTTCAACGACTCCCAGCGCCAGGCCACCAAGGACGCCGGCAAGATCGCCGGCCTCGACGTGCTGCGCATCATCAACGAGCCGACGGCCGCTTCACTCGCCTACGGTCTCGACAAGAAGAAGGACGAGAAAATCGCGGTGTTCGACCTGGGCGGCGGCACGTTCGACGTGTCGGTGCTGGAGATCGGCGACGGCGTGTTCGAGGTCAAGGCGACCAACGGCGACACGCACCTCGGCGGCGACAACTGGGATGACGCGCTCATCGGCTGGCTCGTGGATACCTTCAAGAAGGAAAACGGCATCGACCTCCGCAAGGATCCGATGGCGCTCCAGCGCCTGAAGGAAGAGGCGGAAAAGGCCAAGATCGCCCTCTCCTCGACGCAGTCGGTGGACATCAACCTGCCCTTCATCACCGCGGATGCCTCCGGTCCGAAGCACCTGAACGTGCAGCTCAGCCGCGCGAAGATGGAGCAGATCTGCGATTCGCTGTTCTCGCGCTGCATCCAGCCGTTCAAGAATTGCATGAAGGACGCAGACCTGACCGCCAGCCAGATTGACGAGCTCGTGCTCGTCGGCGGCATGACCCGCATGCCCAAGGTGGTCGAGATCGCCAAGGAACTCGGCGGCAAGCAGCCGCACCAGGGCGTGAATCCCGACGAAGTGGTCGCCATCGGCGCCGCCGTGCAGGGTGGCGTGCTCAAGGGCGACGTGCGTGACGTGCTGCTCCTTGATGTCACGCCGCTCACCCTCGGCATCATGACGGCCGGTGACGTGGCGACGCCCATGATCGCCCGCAACACCACCATCCCCTCGAAGAAGACCCAGGTGTTCTCGACCTACAGCGACAACCAGCCCTCCGTGGAGATTGTCGTCCTGCAGGGCGAGCGGCCCATGGCGCGGGACAACAAGACCCTCGGAACTTTCAAGCTCGACGGCATCCCGCCCGCGCCCCGCGGCACGCCGCAGATCGAGGTCACCTTTGACATCGATGCCAACGGCATCCTCCACGTCTCGGCCAAGGATCTCGGCACCGGCAAGGACCAGAAGATCACGATCCAGGGCTCATCCGGCCTCTCCAAGGAGGAGGTCGAGAAGATGACCAAGGAAGCCGAGCTCCATGCCGAGGAAGACCGCAAGCGCAAGGAGGCGGTCGAGACCAAGAACCAGCTCGATTCCACGATTTACCAGCTCGAGAAGACCCTCAAGGAGGCGGGCGACAAGCTGCCGGCCGAGCGCAAGTCCAAGGTCGAGGCCGCCCTCGCCGAGGCCAGGAAGGACCTTGAGAGCAACGATGCCGCGCGCATGAAAGCCGCGCTGGAAAATCTTTCCAAGATCGGCGCCGAGTTCTACACCGAGGCTCAGGCGGCCGCGCAGGCGGCGGGCGCGGCGGGAACCCCGGACGGTGGGGAGGCCGCCGCCGACGCCGGCAAGAAGCCGGAAAAGAAAGCCGAGAAGAAGGCCGACGTCGTCGACGCCGACTTCGAGGTCGTGGACGAGGAGAAGGACAAGAAGAAATAATTTAGGCCCTTTGCCGGCCGGTCGCCGCTTCCGGCGACGGGCCGGCGTGGTCAAAACACCAACCCGAAATTCAACCCAAAACCCAACCAAATATGGCTAACGTCAAAATCAAACCCATCGGTGATCGCGTGCTGGTGCAGCACATCGAGGAAAAAGAACAGGTTCGCGGCGGGATCATCATTCCCGACAGCGCCAAGGAAAAGCCGCAGGAGGCCAAGGTCATCGCCCTCGGCACCGGCAAAAAGGACGAGAACGGCAAGGTCACGCCCTTCGAGGTGAAGGTCGGCGACAAGGTGCTCATCTCCAAGTACGGTGGCACCGAGGTTAAGATCGACGATCAGAAATACACCCTGGTCCGCGAGGATGACATCCTCGGCGTGATCGGCTGAACCCGGCGTCCCGCCCTGAATACTTAAAACCCAAAACATAAATCCAATCATATGGCAGCCAAACAACTCCTCTTCGATGAAGCCGCGCGTCAGAAAATCCTGCGCGGTGTCGAGCTCCTCTCCAAAGCCGTCAAGGTCACGCTCGGGCCCAAGGGCCGGAATGTCGTGATCGACAAGAAATTCGGTTCTCCGACCGTCACCAAGGACGGCGTCACCGTCGCCAAGGAGGTCGAGCTCCCCGATCCCTACGAGAACATGGGCGCCCAGATGGTGAAGGAAGTCGCCTCCAAGACCTCCGACGCCGCCGGTGACGGCACCACGACCGCCACGGTGCTCGCCGAGGCGATCTACCGCGAGGGTCTCAAGAACGTGACCGCGGGTTCCAACCCGATCTACCTCAAGCGCGGCATCGACAAGGCCGTCGAGGCCTCCGTCGCCGAGCTCGCCAAGATCTCCAAGAAGGTCTCCGACCGCGAGGAGATCCGCCAGGTCGCCACCGTCTCCGCCAACTGGGACGAGACGATCGGCAACATCATCGCCGACGCCATGGACAAGGTCGGCAAGGACGGCACGATCACGGTCGAGGAAGCCAAGTCGATCGAGACCACGCTCGAGGTCGTCGAGGGCATGCAGTTCGACAAGGGCTACCTGTCCCCCTACTTCGCCACCAACATGGAGGCCCAGGAGGCCATCCTCGAGGACGCCTACGTGCTCATCCACGAGAAGAAGATCGCCAACCTGCAGGAATTCCTGCCCCTGCTCCAGACCGTCGCCAAGAGCGGCAAGCCCCTCCTCGTCATCGCCGAGGAAGTCGAGGGCGAAGCGCTCGCCGCGCTCGTCGTGAACAAGATCCGCGGCACGATCAATGTGTGCGCCGTCAAGGCCCCCGGCTTTGGCGACCGCCGCAAGGCCATGCTGGAGGACATCGCGATCCTCACCGGTGGTCGTTGCATCACCGATGATCTCGGCCTCAAGCTCGAGAACCTCACCACCGCCGACCTCGGCAAGGCCAAGCGCATTGTCGTCGACAAGGAGAACACCACCATCGTTGAAGGTGGCGGCAAGTCCTCCGACATCCAGGGTCGCGTGAAGCAGATCCGCCGTCAGATCGACGAGACCACCAGCGATTACGACCGTGAGAAGCTCCAGGAGCGTCTCGCCAAGCTCGCCGGCGGTGTCGCCGTCATCAATGTCGGTGCGGCCACCGAGGCCGAAAT
>JBIJDP010000044.1:0-9128 GCA_044344065.1 Opitutaceae bacterium | reverse complement strand
AAAAGGGCGCATGGTACCCCCGCGCCATCCAGGGCACCTATGCCACGGGTTCGGCGTTCAAGATCCTCACCTCCATCGCCGGGCTGCGCAGCGGCGCCATTCTGCCCGACACGAAGGTGGACTGCCCCGGCTATTACCTCGTGGGCAGCCGGCGCTTCGCCTGCCACGACGGCCACGCCCACGGCCTCATTGACTACCGCACGGCCGTGGAAAAGAGCTGCAACGTCTTCTTCTACAAATACGGCCTCGAGATCGGACCCGAGCTGATTGCCGCCGAGGCGCGCCGCTTCCATCTCGACCGGCCGACGGGCATCGAGCTCGCCCACGAGGCCCAGTCGATGATAGTCCCCGATCCCGAATGGAAACTGCGCACCCAGAAGGAGCGCTGGTTTCCCGGCGACACGGCCAACTTCTCCATCGGCCAGGGCTTCCTGGGCGTCACGCCGCTCCAGATGGCGTCATTCATCGCCTCGGTCGCCCGCAACCAGGTCCAAACTCCGCCGACCCTGATTCACGATCCAAAGCGCGCGCGCATCAGCACCGAGCCCATCGGGCTCCCGGAAGAATGCCGCGAGGCCCTGCTCCAGGGCATGGAGCGGGTCACGCAGAGTGGCGGCACGGCCAAATTTTTCGCCCTGCCCTTCATGAACATTTCCGGCCTGCGCATCGCCGGCAAGACCGGCACGGCCCAGAAGCGCACCGAGAAGGGCACGATCAATTTTGCCTGGTTCATCTGCTTCGCGCCCATCGAAAAGCCCGAGATCGCCATCACCGTCATGATCGAGGGCGACACCCCCGGCGAGGAAGCCGGTGGCGGCGCCTACTCCGCACCCGTGGCCCACGCCATCCTGAAGACCTGGTGGGAAAAGAGGAACCGGCCCGCGACGACGCCCTTCAATCCGTTCAAGAAGCCGGAGTGAGCGGGGCGGAGCGGAGAACGCTCAAGTACTGCGCTGGCGCAGCAGCTGGCAAGTGTCACCAAGGCAATGCCTGCGGATCGGTATCTGCTACTTGAGCGTTAAAAGTTAAGCGTTAAGCGTTGAGCGTTTTCCAGAAACCGGCCGCGCATTCCTCGCCGCGCGCCTCGCCCTCCGCCACACCTCCGTCGGCTCCGGCCAGCCTGCCGGCGAACCGTAACGCAGCCGCTGAAGTTCCGCCTCCACGGCGGCATCCGCCTCCACCCGGTCCAAGCGCACCAGCCAGCGACCGGCCTTGCGCCGCACGGGATCCTCGCGCCGGGCATGCCGGCCGCGCAGGAGCCGCCACATGGCCGGGCGGAATCTCCAGCCCAGCCAGGTCAACCCGGCCAGCGCGGTCAGCACCGCCAGCCAGCGGCCCGCCCGCGCCAGATCCCACGGCGAGGCGAGCCAGGCCTTGAGCCTCGTCACCGCGCGTTCCAATGCCTCCCGCAGCCGCCGGCCCGACTCCTGCGTCGCGGTCTTCACCGCCTTGAGCGTCTCCTCCTGCGTGCGCTGGTCGAAATTCACAATCCGCCGGTACCAAAAAACCCGCAGGCTATCGAGGCGGGCCGCCCAGCTCCGGTCCACGCGCGCCGTCCGCCCTGCCGCCGCGGGGCCGGTCTGCTCCGCCCCCGCCGTCAGGGCGCCCGGCGTCGGATCCACCCGCCGCCAGCTGGCCGTGGCCGTGTCGAACACCTCGCACCACGCGTGGGCGTCGGAATTGCGGAGGGTGAAATTGTTGCTGAAGCCGTTCCAGCTGCCGCCCTTGAAACCCGTGACCACCCGCGCCGGATGGCCGGCCGCGCGGGCGAGCAGCACCAGTGAGCCGGCAAACAGCTCGCAATGCCCCGGCTCGCGCGATTGCAGCCAGCGCACCAGGGCGTCGCCCTCGCCGGCCGGGACCCGCGATTGCAGCAGATAGGAATGCCGCGAGGTCAGCCAGGCGGTCGCGCGCACGCCGAAGTCCTGCGCCCCGAGTTTTTCCCCGCCGGTGATCTCGCCCACCACCCGGGCGAGCACGGCCCGGTCTGCCGGCGAGACCAGCAGCTTCAGCTGCGGCATGTCGCCCAGCTTGGCGTCATCCGGCTGGGAGAGCCGGCTGGCCAGGCCGGGATCCGGCAGGACCCCCGCCTGCGTCATGCCCTCGACCCGGTACGCCGTCATCGACACGGGTTCGTCCCGCAATGCGACCAGGCCGAGCCGGTCCGCAAAGCGGAAATTCTGCCGTTCGCGGAAACGCAGCATCTCAAAGGTCCCGAGCAGCGGCAGGTAGCGGCTGACCCCCGCCTCCAGGTAGAAGGTCCAGTAAACCGGCTCGCCGCGCCGCGCCCTGGCAATGCCCCGCAGCTGCGCATCCGACCGCTCGGCCGAAAACGTGTCCCGGCGCAGCGCCGGCGAAATCTTGAAAGCGCTTTCCGTGTACTCGTCCAGCACGACCATGCGCCAGTAGGGCTCGGCGGGAATGCGGGTCGGATCCGACACGTCCACGCTCACCGCCACGCTGTTGTCCTGCTGGATGTCCGTGACGTCGCCGAACTTGATGCTGTCGGAAAAACCCGTGCGGGCTTTCTTCGTCATGAACCTTTCCAGGAACAGGCTGTTCTCCAGTTGGAACCGGGGGATGGCGAGGAACAGCAGGGCCGAAACGGCCACCACGCCCACGAACAGCAGCGAACCCAGCGCGACCACCCGCCAGTCCAGCACCTCGCGCACCCGGCGCAGCAAGCGCCCCCAGTGCGCATGCACCGCCCAGCCGGGCGGTCCGTCCACCGGGACGGCCGGCGCCACGGCAGTCGCACGTTCGCTTCCCGGCGGCAGCTCGGTGAGCGTGATCACCAGCAGGAATCCCAGGGCGCAGGCCGTGAACGCGAGGATCTGCGCGGCAAACGCCAGCGACACGGTCAGCACGCCCGCCACCACGATGAGAAAAAGACCCAGCACGATGATCTGCAGGTCATCGCGCCGCTTGCGGTAGCTGATGCCGCGGTACAGCAGGAGCAGGATGTCGAGCCGCACGATCGGGGGCAGGACCTCCTTGGTCAGGTAAAGGTCCCCCGCAAAAAAGACCACGATGGCCGGGAACGCCAGCCGGTGCACCCAGGGCGGCACGCGCGCCGGCAGGGTCGGCCGGGCGATCACCAGCGCGACCGCGGCGGCGGTCACGGCCGTGAGCGTCCACGCATCGATCTCCATGTACAGCACGGTGACCGCCGACAACAGCACGAGCAGGCCGCCGAGCAGCCACTTGAGCTGCGCGAGCTCCTCGGAATTAAGCTGAGGCCGCTTTGGTGCCATCGACGTAGGCGACGACCCCGCGCGCCCCGTCGGGCGCGAAGGTCATCAGGTTGCGGTTCCCGTTGCCCGCGTGGAAGGCGCCACGCTCGCTCCGTGCGCCGGGTTCGGGCACGCGTCCGCCCTCCGGCACCGGCGGCACCGCGGCCAGCCGGTCCAGGAAGGCCTCCAGGTCGTGCACGCTGCGCACGGCCAGCGGCGCCCCGTCGTCAATCGCCACGCGGATCAGCTGCCCGCAGCGGAACAGATCCTCCGCCAGGGTCGCGACGAGACTGAGGCCGAGTTCAAACTGTTCGGGCCGCGTCCACAGCGCGGCATCCGTCCGCAGCCACAGGGAATAGCCCTCGGAATTCTCCGCCGTGAACTGCCGCACCACGAGCTGGCCGGTCCGGGCGCTGGCCTTCCAGTGGATCAGCCGGTGCGAATCCCCGGCGGCATAGCGCCGCAGCGACAGGAGATCGCCGCCGCTGCCGGCGCGTTCAAGTTGCTCGCCGCCTGACGGCCGCCGGGCGCCGGCCGCCCCGTGCCGGCGGTACTCCACCGGTGCCGGCCACACGGTGACCTCGTGCGCCGCCTCGGTGGCGAGGCTCTTGCTGAGAAAGCCGAACGGAAACAGCGAACCCACGCCGGCCAGTTCAATGCGCCAGAGCCCGCGCCGCGGCGGCACCAGGGTCCATTCGACCCGGGCGCTGCCCTGCGGATCCAGGCGGGTGCCCAGGTGCAGCCGGGCGGCCATGGCGTTCTGGCCAGCCTTCGCCAGCATGGCCCGCACATCGCGGCCCCTGGCCGTGAAGGTGCTCTCCGCCTTCGCAGGGGCGAGGTCCCCCGGCCGGGCGGCAAGATCGAACCACAGTCCGTAGGTGGGCAGGAAGCGCTTGCGGTTGTCCAGGTCCACCGCAACCACGGCCGCCTGGCCGGCCCGCCATGGCGGAGTGAACCGGAGCCGCCAGCGGACCTTGGAAAAGTTCAGCCACGACAGCACACCGCTGAGAATCAGGCAGGCGAGCAGCAGCGAGAGGGTGATGAAAAGGATGTTGTTGGCGGAATTGTAGGCCGCCGAGCCGATGCCCAGGGAAAGCAGGGTCAGCAGGGTCCCGGGCACGGTCAGCATGATCCGCTGCCCGCGCTGCGGAAACACCAGCGCCCAGAGCAGGCGGTTCCAGGTGAAGCGGCGCTTGCCACCGCCATGGCCGGGGCCCGACCAGGCGGCGGCGCCGTTCCGGGGTGCATCGATGGCGTTCAGGCGGTCGGACATGGGGCGGGAGGATCGGCCGGATCAGCCCGACCGGTCCGGGCCGTGGGATGGAACATCGCTCCTCACACCGGCGACGGGATGAGCGTGAGGATCCGCTTCAGAATCGCGCCGATCGCGCGCCGCTCCTCGAGGGCATCGCTGGTCTGGCGGACGAGGCCGAGCCGGTGCGCCAGCACGGGGGTCACCAGTTCCGCCACGTCGTCGGGCAGCACGAAATCCCGGCCGTTGGCGAGTGCCCGTGCCTGGGCCGAGGTGCGGAGCGCGAGGCCCCCGCGCACGCTGACGCCGGCGCGGAAATCCGCCTCGGTGCGCGTCGCCGCCACGATCTTCAGGATGTAGTCGAGCACGCTGTCCTCGACGAACACTTGCGCCGCCAGGGCCTGGAGCCGGAGGATGTCGTCGCGGGTGGCCACGGCATTGAGCCGGATTGCATCATACCCGGTGCGGGTGGAACGCAGGATTTCCAGTTCGTCCCCGGCCTGCGGGTAGCCCATCTGGAGCCGCATGAGGAAACGGTCCATCTGGCTCTCGGGCAGCGGGAAAGTGCCCTCGTAGTCCACCGGGTTCTGCGTCGCAAAGACCAAAAAGGGCGAGCCCACGGCATGCGCCTGGCCGTCCACGGTCACGCGGGCGCGGTCCATGACCTCGAGGAGCGCCGACTGGGTCTTGGGTGTGGCGCGGTTGATCTCGTCGGCGAGGACCACGTTCGCGAAGACCGGACCCGGCTTGAAGGCGAACTCCTTCGTGGCCTCGTCGTAGATCGCCACCCCGGTCACGTCGCTGGGCAGCAGGTCGCTGGTGAACTGGATGCGGGAAAACTGGCAGTCCATCGAGCGCGCCAGCGAATAGGCCAGGGTCGTCTTGCCCACGCCCGGCAGGTCCTCGATCAGCAGGTGGCCGCCGGCCACGACGCAGATGAGCACCTGCTCGATGACGTCGTCCTTGCCCTTGATCGTCTGCCGCATGTTGGTGCGCAGCTTGTCCAAAGTCTGTTTCGCCCCGGTGATTTGCCCCGCCTGCACAAAGTCGCTCATGGACCGCCAGCGTACCGCACCGCCGCGTTTCCGCAAATGCAAAGACCGCCGCCACCGCTGGCGGCGGAACGCTTAACCTTTAACGTTCAACGCTCAAGGGCCGGAAATTCCCCACCCCCTCACGCTCGTAGCTACAAATCTGGACAGGATGTCTTGGTCGCACCGATCGGCACTTAAGCGTTCAGCGTTTAACGTTAAAAGTTAAGCGTTGATCATTTCCTTCACCGCTCCGGCACCGCCATCTCCGCGAGCCACGCCCGGGTGATGTGCTTCCCCAGCAGGAAAAACTTACGCTCCGGATACCACAGGATCAGCCCCTCGGCCGTGGGCGTCGTGCTCGCGTACATGGCCAAATCGGCGCGGAGCATCGGCACGCCGCCGTTGTCCATCAGGAACTGCGGCTCCGAAAACCAGACGGGTTGCTTCGCCCCCGGGCGGAATTGGCCCCGCGCCAGCCAGATCGGGCGCCGGTGCTGTTCACTCTTCATCGGACCCCAGCCGCCCATGTGGCCGTCATGGTTGTGGAAAAGGAAAATGTACTCGCCCGGGGCGATTTCGTAGATCGGACACGGACTGCACGGATGCGGCAACGGCCGCCGGTCGTCGGTCTGGCGCAAGGCCACCGGCTGCGTCCAGGTCGTGCCGCGGTCCGGCGATTCCGACCACACGGCGTGCCCGGCGTTGGTGCGCATCACGCAGAAGAGCCGGCCGTCCGGCAACGGCACGATCGCGGGTTCCTGCACCACGCTCACGTCGGGGTGGCCGATGTGGCCGTACCGCAGGGCGTGCCCGTCGGTCGCGCAATAGGTGATGCTCAGGTCCCGGGGCTCCGGGTTGGCATCCACATTGTCAAAACGCATGAACTCGACCACCGAGGCATTTGACCACCACACATCCATCCGGCGCGGACCGGACGCTTCCGGGCTCACCCAACGGGTAAATCCGGCGAAGTAAGGTCCGCCGAAAAACCGCTGGGGCTTCTGCCAGATGATCCAGTTCGCCGGAATCTTCGGATCGCGGCTGTCCCACTGCGTGCGCGGCATCGGCACGATCTGCTCCCTGGACCACGTCTCGCCGCCGTCATCGCTGCAGATGGCGCCCATGACCCCGCAGGTGCTCATGAAGAGATCATGGATCCCAACGTAGCGGTTGTAGCAGACGTAAATCCGGCCGGATTTTGCGATCAGCGGAAATTGCCAGCTCGCGATGCCGCCGCCCTCGCCCGGGCCGGCCAGGATTTTCGGCGATGTCCAGGTCTGGCCGTGGTCCCGGCTCCGCGCAAAGACCACGCGCTGGTCCGGCTTGCCCTCGTAGGAGCTCTGCGTCCACACCGCGAACAGTCCGCCGTGCGGATGCTCCGAGACCAGAAAGTGCTCGTTGCCCGTGTCCTGCGTGGAGCTGTCGAGGCTGCGGGGTACGTAGACAATGTGGTCCGGATGCGTGCGCTGCACTTCGCGTTGCAGGCGGGCGGCGACAATGGGGTCCATGCCTTTTCATCGTCCCGATTCCCGATCGGGGCAATCCTGAGAATCAAGCAGGGCGGTTCAGAAACCCGCCCTGCTTGATCACCCCATCAGCTTCATCAACGCCGAGAAATCCTGGTCGGCATAGCCGGCACGATCCGCCTCGGCCAGCCGGTCGCGGACCGCATTCAGCACCGGCATGGTTTCACCGCCGGGGATGCGCGAGGCCAGCCGCATGTCCTTCAGCATGTGCTTCACGGAAAACTGCGGGGCGTAATCACCGGTGCGGAGCTTGGGCTCCTTGAGCTTGGTCACACCGGAGTAGCTCACGTTCTTGCCAAGGGCGCTGAAAAACGTGTCGTCGCTCACCCCGGCCCGCCGCACCAGCGAGAGCGCCTCGCAGAGTCCCTGCATGTGGGCAGAGATGTTGAGGTTCATCGCCAGCTTGAGCGTTGCCGCCTGCTCGTTGCTGCCGATGTGGAAGCGTGTCGCCGACACGAGACTGAGCAGCGGTTCAAGTTCGGCGATGAGGGCGGCATCGCCGCCCAGGTAATAAACCGTCTGCTTCGCCTCGGCCGCCGGCTTGCTGCCCGTGAACGGGGCCTCGAGGTAGCGGGCTCCGCGGGCGGTCACCAGATTGAGGAATTTCGTGCTGCTCGCCGGATCAATGGTGCTCGACTGCACCACGATCTTGCCCGGGCCCAGCGCCGGCAAAATGCGGGCGAGGATGGATTCCACCGCCGGCGGATCCGCCACGACGATCTGCATGACATCCGCCGCCGCGGCCACCGCCTCGGGCGTGGGCTGCCATTGCGGGAACGACGGCTGCGCCGTACGGTTCCACACGCCGCGGAGCACGCCGGCGGCCTCGTAGTGCCGCGCCCAGGTGCCGCCGATGATGCCGAGTCCGATCACGCCGGTGGTTTTCATGCCGCCCATCCCGCCGCCGTTGCCGGTGGGCGTCAATCCCGCAGGCAAGACGTCCCTGGGAGCGCGACCGCCCTCGGTCGCAATTGTGCCAATACTGGCGGGTTCAGGAACCTGACTGGCAACACCGTCTACTGGCGGTCAAAGGTGATCGTGAAATCGTTTCGATGCGGGCGATTGCGACCGAGGGCGGTCGCGCTCCCAAGAGGGCAATCCCAACCACCGCCCTACAAAATCGGCGTCAGCGTCGGGCCCACGGCCTTGTACATGCGCGTGAGAATTTCCTTTGTCGTCAGCAGGCCCTCCGTGCCGGGAAACGAACCCACCTCGCGGTAGTTCCGGTGAAAATCCGGGTGCCACGGCGCCACCTCGGCCGCCCCCGGCTTCAGCTCGAAGCTGCTGGTGTTCTGGATCGGCCACACATCCACCGGCGCCAGCGAGAGGAAATCGTCCAGCACCCCGTTGATCGCCTGCAAGCCGAGGGGCAGCGCCCGCCGGCCGATCACCCATGCATTCTCCGGCCGCATGTCGCGTTCGATCTGCCCGCGGAGCTCCCGCGCGAACCGCGCATCCTCGACCAGCAGGCCGACCTCGGTGTTCAGGTTCTCCGAGCGCGGATCGAGGTTGTAGGAGCCGATGAACGCCACGCGATCGTCCACGACCAGCGACTTGGCGTGCACGCAAAGATACGGTCCCGGCGGCTTCGCCCCGCCCGCGCGCGTCCGCGCCAGTTCCGCCAGCATCGCATGCGTCGGAAACAGCTCGGTCATCGTCGCCGGCTGCGGTTTGAATTCATGGATCTCCAGCTTCAGGTCCTCGATGTAGTCGTTGCGCAGGCGGTAGTTCGCCGAGTAGGCCATGATGTTGTCGGTCGAGGCGAAGCTGTTGGTCGAGATGCGGATGCTCAACCCGGGGTGCTTCCCGTGCAACTCCCGCACGAGCTTGCGCGCGGGTTTGCTGAGGATGAGATACGGCGTCTGCATCACGATGCTCGACTCCGCCTGCGCCAGTACGCGGCGCAGTTCGCGCGTGATGCGGGCGGTGCGCGAGAAACGTCCGGCCGACTTCCCGGGCTCGTCGCTGATGAAGGTCACCTGCTCCACGGGTTGCAGGCGGTCGGCGAAGCGCCCGCGGATCAGCGCGGCATCGTTCACCTCGCGCTCGAGCTCCTTGAAGAACGGCCCGAAGTCATAATCCG
>JBIJDP010000592.1:0-2622 GCA_044344065.1 Opitutaceae bacterium | reverse complement strand
TGCTCATCGATAACTGCGTTCCCTATGGCGATGCCGCGGTTTCGATCGAGGGTTTGGAGCAAAAGGTCGGCCCGTTGTCCACGGTCACCGGGTGTGCCATCGTGAACGAGCTGGTTGTGAACGTGGTAAGAAACCTGGTGGAGAGAGGAGTCGAACCGCCGGTCTTCGTCAGCGCGAATGTCGACGGCGGGGATGAGCGCAACGCCCGGCTTCTGGCCGAAAACCGACACCGGATCCACTACATGGAGTGAGGTGGCGATGCCGGTGGGCGAAGCCGTAGCGCGGAACTTTAGTCCGCGCTGTTCGTCCTGCACCGACAGTTAGCGCTTTCGATCCAGTGCCGGCTGAAGACCGGCACTACTTGCGGAAACCGGCCGAAGCTAGGCCTTTCGTGGCAGCGTCCATCGTTGGCGCTCCCGGCGGAACTCGACGCCGGTGGCGACACCCTTGGCGTCGACTTGGAACTGCATGGTGAACTTGCCGTCGGTGGAAACGAGAAACCGGTCGCCGGCGGGGTGGAAGACCTGTGGTTTCAGGCGGGGGTGCTGCCAAGTGTAGGCGTCACCCTCCCGCTTGAAGGAAGAGAGCACCTTGCCGCCGCGCTCGACGTATTCGCCCTCGAACGGCGCGTAGGCGGCCGGATCGAACGCGGCCAGGCGCGCGGGGGAGACGAAGGGATCTTTGGCATACGCGAGGTTCTCCTCCTTTTGCCGCTCGATGGCTGCGAGGGCCTTCTTCCTATCGTCACTGAATCCCGGTTTCAAATCGGGCATCAGGACCCGGACATAGACCCGGGTCAGGGCATCGATGTCCCCCTCGTTGTAGCCGCTCTCGGCGCGCAGGATGGTCATGAAGAGCATCCCCTTCCGCATCGCCTCGAACGCCTGCTTGACGACGGGGTTGAAGACGAAGACCGCGCTCCGGACGGCGGCCCTTTTGATCAGGCCCATTTTCTGCGCCTTCATGCTTTTGGCCAGCATGTCCTTGAAAACCGCCGACGTGACGCTCTGGGGCGGGAGGTAGAATACCCAGTCGTAGCGCGTGAACTCATCGCGGGCGAGGCCGTCGCGGGTCAGAGTCCGTAGCTTCGAGGTGATCCGCGCGTCGTCGAAGCCTTCGGCCCAGGCGAGTTGATAAAGCCGGGCGGCCGCTCCCTCCAAAGGCAGCGGCAGGGCCGGCAGGAAGGTGTCGAAGGTGATGCCCGAGGGTGCTTGCGGGTCTTCGTCGATCTTCATCTTTGTCTGCAATTTCTGCAGCAGCGCGTCCAGTTCCCCGGCGGCCGGGGTCAGGCTGTGATCCAGCTGGCCGGTCTGCGCCATTTCCATGAACCGGCGAAAGACGAGGATCGGATGCGGCTCGCCCTTCGCGCCCACGATGACCAGGCCCCGGCCCGTGGTGTCTCCCAGGGTTTCGTAGGCAACCTCCACCACCTCGTCCGCGAATTTCTCGGCATAGCGGCGATCCCCCTTGGTCCGCGCATGGATCGAGATCGAGAGGGGTTTGCCGTTCACCACGAATGGTGCGAGTTGCACGTCCACGCCGAAATCGGCGTCGGCTTTATCAGCAGCAACCGTCGGGACCGGCAGCGCGGCAATGGTTGCGAGCAGCAGGAGGTAGCCCTTGGTCGCGAGCGGAATCCGGCGGGGACGGAAGAGGCGTGGCCGGGACGGATTCAAGACGGGCGATGCGGGCATGGACTTGGGCGTGTTTTCAAAATCCCAAACAGGCCATAGGCGGCAGCGGTAGGCAGCCCGCTTGCGGGCGCGGTTTGGGCGCGAGCAAGCTCGCTGACCTACCGAATCGGTATTTGAAAACATGGACTAGAGTTACACGTCTGACGGGCGATAGTTCCCCGGGATTGAAGCTGCCCCAGGAGAAACTGGGAAAAAGCGCTGCCGAACCCGTAGCGCAGAACTTCAGTCCGCGCTGTTTTCCCGCACCGGCAATTAGCCCTGCCAATCCAGTGCCGGCTGAAGGCCGGCACTACTTACGGAATCCGGCGGAGGCGATGCCGGTGACGACCAGCATGGCGGCGAATACCAGTCCGGCGCCGGTGGGCGGGATGCGGTGGAGCAGGAGCAACCATGCCAGCAGGAGGCAGACGATCAGCATGACGATCACGGCGTGTTTGGCCTTCATGGGACGGGCAGAAGTAGCGAGTAGTGGGTAGCGAGTAGCGAGCATATTTCAGCGCTCGGCCCGCCAGGGCTCGACCAAAAAAACTACTCGCTACCCGCTACTCACTACTCACTACTCACTACTCACTACTTCCGCCTCCCCCATGCTCGTCCACTCTGTCTACTTCTGGCTGAAACCTGAACTCTCTCCCGCGCAGCGCGCGGAGTTTCTGACCGCCCTGCAGGCGCTGAAGGCCGTGCCGAGCGTGAAGCAATTTTATCTCGGGAAACCCGCCGGCGTGAATGCCCGGCCGGTGGTTGACCTGTCGTTTGATTACTCGATCACGTGCCTGTTCGAGAACCTCGACGGTCACAACGCCTACCAGGTCCATCCGCTGCACATCGCCTTCGTGAACACCGGCAAGCCGCTGTGGACGAAGGTGCAGATTTATGATGCGGAGTGATAAGGCAGAAACCTGAGACCTGAAATTTGATTCGAGGGTAG
>JBIJDP010000590.1:0-2626 GCA_044344065.1 Opitutaceae bacterium | reverse complement strand
CTCGTCATCACCCTGGGCGAGGACGGCATGCTCCTCAGTGCCAAGGGGAAGATTTTAAAGACGATTCCCACGGCCGCCCGCGAGGTGTTCGATGTCTCCGGCGCCGGTGACACCGCCCTCGCCGCATTGGTGCTGGCCCTGGCCGCCGGCGCGAGCCTGGAAAAGGCCGCGCACTTCTCCAATGCCGCCTCCGGCGTCGTGGTCGGCAAACTCGGCACCGCCACCGTCACCCCGGAGGAATTGCTGGCCTACGTCGCGCACGAGTCATGAGCAAGGCGCTGTTCCTCGACCGCGACGGCACGCTCATCATCGACAAGGTCTATCTCGCCGACCCCGCCGGCGTGGAACTCATTCCGGGCACGGCCGAAGCCCTCCGGCATGTTCGCGCCCTCGGCTACAAGCTCTTCCTGTTCACCAATCAATCCGGCATCGGCCGCGGCTACCATACGATCGAGGACACCTACCGCGTGAATGCCCGGATGGAGGAACTCATCGGTCTGGCCTCGCCCCTGTTCGATGCCGTGTGCATCGCTCCCGAGACCTCGGAACAGCCCCAGGTCTATCGCAAGCCCTCGCCGCGGTTCATCCTCGAGATGCGCGCCCGGCATGCGCTCGATCCGGCGCAATGCTGGATGGTCGGCGATTCCGCCGCCGACATCGGGGCCGGCCTCGCCGGCAAAATCAATGTGGCCGCCGTGCGCACCGGCAAAGCAGATCCGTCCTCCCTGCCGGAAGTCGCCATGCACCGGGTGCCGGTGTTTGCCGACTTCGCCAGTTTTGCCGCCACCCTCACCGCCTAGCCATGCCCGAACTGGCCGAGGCTGATTTCTACCGCCGGCGCTGGCACGAGGCCGCCCTTGGCCGGCGGATCGTCTCCGTCCACACCCACGACGGGAAAAAACTGTTCCGTCAACTGCCCGTGGCGACCTTCCGCCGCGCCCTGACCGGTGCCCGGCTCAAGGCTTCCGCCGCCGCCGCCAAGCAGATGCTGTTCCGCTTCGGCCCTGACGTCTGGCTCGGCATCCACCTCGGCATGAGTGGTGAACTGCGGGTGGAGCCCGCCGGTTATCTGACCGCCAGGCATGACCATCTCGCCCTGCGCACCAATCGCCACACGCTGGTCTTCAGCGATCCGCGCATGTTCGGACGCATTCAATTTCACCAGGGCAGGACCGCGCCGGACTGGTGGACGAAGATTGCCCCGGCCATCCTCTCACCCGCCTTCAGCGTGGAGGCCGTCACTGCTTTCCTGCGCCGCCGCGCCCGGGCGCCGATCAAGGCCGTGCTGCTCATGCAGGAGCGCTTCCCGGGCATCGGCAATTGGATGGCGGACGAGGTGCTCTGGCGCGCCGGGATCCATCCCAAACGTCCGGCCGGCTCACTCACGGCACCTGAAATCCGCAGCCTGTGGCGTGAATGCCGGCACGTCTGCCGCCTCGCCCTGCGGACGATCGCGGGCGCCGGCGGCCGGCTCCCGCCTGATCTCAACGTGCACATCCCCGACACGTGGCTGTTCAATCATCGCTGGGAAAATGGCGGCCGGTGTCCAAAAACCGGCCGACAACTGGTGCGCGAGGATATCGGCGGCCGCACCACCTGCTGGTCACCGGGCCGGCAAAAACTTTGACCTTCGCCGGGTTCCGTTTCTGCTTTCGACACCCCTTCCCTCCATGCAAGACGAATATCCTCTCACCCCGCAGCAAATCGCGGCCTACCAGCGCGACGGTTACATCCAACTCAACGACGTTATCACCGGCGCCGATCTCGAGACCTTCCACCATGCGGTCAATGAGGCCGTGAAACGGGATACGGCGAATCTCGATCCCAACCGCACGAAGGGCAGCTACGAGCAGATCTTCATCCAGTGCGTCAACCTCTGGCACCGTTATCCGGCGGTGAAACCATTCGTGACCGCCCGGCGGCTGGGCAGCATCGCCTCGCGCCTCAGCGGGCTGAGCGTGCGGCTGTGGCACGATCACGCGCTCTTCAAGGAGCCGCATACCGGAGCGAAGACGCCCTGGCATCAGGACACGCCCTACTGGCCCCACCAGCAGCGGATGCACCAGCTCACCATCTGGATCGCCCTGCGTGACACCACCATCCACAACGGCTGCATGTCCTTCCTGCCGGGCACGCAGAAGCACCTCGACATCGAACCCGTCAACCTGGCCGATCCGCAGGACCTCTACGCCGTCGCCCCGCAGACCAAGGGCATCAAGCCCGTCACCTGCGAACTCAAGGCCGGATCCTGCACGGTGCACAACGGCATGACCTTCCATTATGCGGGCCCGAACCGCTCCGACAGCATGCGCGAGGCCATCGCCATCATCTACATGCCCGACGGTACGACGTATCATCCGGCGCCCCATCCCGTCACCGATCCGCTGGGCCTCAAGGCCGGCCAGAAGCTCAATAGCGATCTGTTCCCGTTGGTGTCGGACTGAGCTGATTGCACGCCACCGGCTGTTGTAGGCCAGCCCGCTTGCGGGCGCGGTTCGGACGCGCGCAAGCGCGCTGACCTACGCTAACGACGGATACATTACTTCCCTGCCGCGAGCGCCTCGGTCTGGGCGCGTTTGAAGCGCGCGGCCAGGCGGTGCCAGAGTTCCTGGGGCAGGCGGTCCTC
>JBIJDP010000588.1:0-2629 GCA_044344065.1 Opitutaceae bacterium | reverse complement strand
CGTGAGCGAGTGGACGGGTGGCGGACGCTGCCCGATATCCACTCGCTCACGCTCGTAGCTACCTGCAGATCCCCGATCTCCCATCTCCGAACTCCCATCCCCCATTTTCAGCGGCCGATGGCCGCTGAAAATAAGCATGGATTCGGCCGGGCCGGCCGTTTCAACTGAGTCCTTCATGTTCGAATCGCTTACCGACAAACTGGGCTCCGCCCTCCGCAACCTCCGTGGCGTGGGCCGCTTGACCGAGGAAAACATGGCGGACGCCCTCAAGGAAGTGCGCACCGCCCTGCTCGCCGCCGACGTGCATTTCAAGGTCGCCCGCGACTTCGTCGAGCGTGTCCAGACCCAGTGCGTCGGCCAGGAAGTGCTGAAGTCCGTCACCCCGGGCCAGCAGGTCATCAAGATCATCCATGACGAATTGGTTAAGCTCCTCGGCGAGGGCGAAAACTCCCTCTCCACGGCCCGGCCGCTGAAAATCCTCATGGTCGGCCTCCATGGTTCCGGCAAGACCACCTCTTCGGCCAAGCTCGGCAAGTTGTTGAAGAAACGCGGTTACCGCCCGTTAGTCGCCGCCTGCGACATCTATCGTCCCGCCGCCATTGACCAGCTTGAGATCCTCGCGAAGCAGGAGGAGCTGGGCTTCTACTCCGACCGCGTCTCGCGGGACGTCCCGGCCATTGGTGGCGCCGCTCTGGAAGCCGCCAGGACCGCCACGGCGGATTGCATCATTTTCGACACGGCCGGCCGGCTCCAGATCGATCACGACCTCGTCGAGGAGGTCAAAAAGCTCCACGCCCGCGTGCAGCCCGATGAAGTCCTGCTCGTTGCCGACGGCGCCCTCGGCCAGGAGGCCGTCAACGTGGCCAAGGCGTTCCATGACGCCCTCAACCTCACCGGGCTCATCCTCACCAAGATGGACGGCGACGCCCGCGGCGGCGCGGCGCTCTCGATCAAGTCCATTACCAGCGTGCCGATCAAATTCATCGGCACGGGTGAAAAGACCGGCGACTTCGACACCTTTTATCCCGACCGCCTCGCCTCCCGCATCCTCGGCATGGGCGATGTGGTTTCGCTCGTCGAGAAGGCCCAGGAGAACATCGACCAGGTGGAGGCCGAGCGCATGGCCGAGAAGATGCGCAAGGCGGACTTCAACCTGGAGGACTTCCTCTCGCAGATGCAGCAGGTGAAGAAGATGGGCTCTATGCAGAGCATCATGGGCATGATGCCCGGCATGAGCGGCGTGCAGCTGCCCGACGATTCCGAGAAGCAGCTCGCCCGCACCGAGGCCATCATTCACTCGATGACCAAACAGGAGCGCCGCAAGCCCGAGATCCTCAACGGCAGCCGCCGCAAGCGCATCGCGGACGGCGCCGGCGTGAAGATCGTCGAGGTCAACCAGCTCCTGAAGCAGTTCCAGCAAATGCAGCAGATGATGAAGATGCTGAAGGGCGGCGGCGCCAAGAAGATGATGCGCAAGATGGAAGCCATGAAGGGCAAGGGCGGCTTCCCGGGGATGTAGACGCTCCGCCTCTTTCCTCTTTCTCTTTCCTCTTTCTCTTTATCTTTCGTCAGGGGTGATAATTCCTAAGGCAGGAGAAAGAGAAAGTTTACCCGCCTACGGCGGCGCCAGAGGCGACCAGGGATTAAGAGAACGAGAAAGACTGGATTCCAGCTTGGGGAGGGAAAGGCGGGGTTCGGAGACCCCGCCCACCAAAGCCCGCGATCAGCGGGCCCCCAATCTCACCGCGGAGGCGATCAGCCGAAACCGCACCTCGTGGATTTCGCCCATTGCGAAATCCCATTAGCGTTAAAACAAAAACCTATCCCATCCCCACCGCCCGCACCGTCACCAATCGCACCACGGCCCGGTTTTCCGCCCGCGATTTTTCCAGCGAGACCCCGAACACCGCCTCCCAATCGTTGATCCCGGCATAGTCCGCCAGCATCTGCGCGACGGTCCACTCGCCCGCCTCGCGATCCTCCGACCAGTGCGTGTGCTTCGCCGCCCGGCCCTCGGGATCGAGCCGGAAGTGGCCGCGGGCCTCGAAATAGGGCGCAAACAGGCGGAATGATTCCACCCGTTCCCGGCCCTCCTCTGCCTCACCGTCCGGCAGGCGCCGTCCGCCTGCATCCCAGCGCGCGGCATCCTGCAGCCACGACAGGATCTCGGTGCGCACCAGCCGGCGGAATGAGGCGACATCACGCGTGACGTCAAAGCTCTCCGGCCGCGCCGGCTTGTCCGCCGACTCATCCGCCACGAAGGCCGGATTTTTCAACCGCTCCCATTCCTCCAGCAGGCTGGAATCAATGCCGCGGATCAGTTCGCGGAAATAGACCTCCATCTCCACGACCTCCTCGGTCTTGGCACTGTCGGGCACGGTCTGGGCCAGCACCTTCCAGACCTGGGAGAGATGACGCAGGAGCAGGCCCTCGACGCGTTCCAGCCCGTAATCGCGGATGTAGTCGGCGAACGACAGGTAGCGCTCGAACATTTCCCGCGCGATGGACTTGGGCCGCACATTCTCGCCCTCGATCCAGGGATGCGCCGCGGCGAAGGTGTTGAACGAGTCATAGATGAATTCGCGCAGCGGCTTGGGGTGCTCGATCTCGTCCAGCTTCGCGATGCGCT
>JBIJDP010000589.1:0-2629 GCA_044344065.1 Opitutaceae bacterium | reverse complement strand
GACGTGAAGACGCCGCACCTCGACGCGCTCGCCCGGCGCGGACTGGCCTTCACCAATGCCCACGTGGCGGCGCCGGTCTGCAATCCGTCACGCTCCGCGTTCATGACCGGCCGCAACCCCGGGAGCACGGGCATCTATGGCAACGAAGTGCGCTGGCACGAGGTGCTGCCCGGCAGCGTGTCGCTGCCGTCGCACTTCAAGGCGCACGGCTACCACGTCGCCGGCGGCGGCAAGGTCAACCACCACACGCCGGGCAACAACCGCCGCAGCGACTGGCACGTCTATTTCGATCAAGTCTTCGACAGCCACTACCAGACGCAGTTGGCCCGCGGCGACGACATGCGCAACTTCGCCTGGCCGCCGGGCTTTCCGCTCAACGGCCTGCCGGAGGTGAAGTCGTTCTCGCGTCCCCCGCAAAACGCCAACGAGTTCGACTGGGGACCCTGGGACGCGCGCGACGAGGAGATGGGCGACGGCCGGCTGGCGACCTGGGTCACCGAGTTTTTCTCCCGGCCGCCCGCGCAGCCGTTCTTCCTCGCCGCCGGCATCTACCGGCCGCACCTGCCGTGGTACGCGCCGCGGAAATATTTCGAGATGTATCCGAGGGACAAGATCACGCTGCCGCCGATCAAGGCGGACGACCTCGACGACATCCCCGCGGGCGGCCAGCGCATGGCGGCGGATCGGCGCGGCGACCTCGAACTGATCATGAAGGCCGGCAAGTACCGCGAGGTCCTGCAGGCCTACCTCGCCAACATCTCCTATGGCGACGCGCTCGTGGGCAAGCTCCTCGCCGCCCTCGACGCCAGCCCGGCGGCGAAGAACACTATCGTGGTGCTCTGGTCGGATCACGGCTGGCACTTCGGGGAAAAAAACCACCTGCACAAGTTCACCCTCTGGGAGCGCTGCACGCGTATCCCCTTTTTGGTGATCGCGCCCGGCGTGACCCGTCCCGGCACCCGCACGGCGCGCCCTGTTGGGGTCGTCGATCTGTTTCCCACGCTCAACGAGCTCTGCGGCCTGCCGCCGGTCGCCGGCCTCGACGGCCAGAGCCTGGTGCCGTTGTTGCGCGATCCGCAGTGCGCCTGGGACCGGCCGGCCCTCACCACGCATGGGCTCGGCAACCACACGCTGCGCAGCGAACGCTGGCGCTACATCCGCTACGCCGACGGCGGCGAGGAACTCTACGACCACGCCAGCGATCCCCACGAGTGGACCAACCTCGCGGGCAAGCCGGAGTTCGCCGCCGTGCAGTCAGCGCACGCCAAGTGGCTGCCCAAGACCGATACGCCGCCCCCGGCCAAGAAGGGCAAAAAGAGGGCCAACTGAGATGGTGCTGCCCCGACGCGCTTTTCTTCTGTGCGTACTGGCCGGGACGACCGTCGCCCAGGCCGCGGGGCCGTTGCGCGTGCATCCGGAGAACCCACGCTATTTCGCCGACGCGAGCGGCCGGGCGTTGCTGCTGGCCGGTTCGCACACCTGGCCCAACCTGGTCGACATGGGGCCATCGGATCCGCCGCCGGCCTTCGACTACGCCGCCTACCTGCGGTGGATGGCCGGCTACGGGCACAATTTCATGCGCGGGTGGGCGTGGGAGCCCACCAAGTGGGACAACACGCAGATGAAGAACCGGGACTGGCGCAACGGCGCCCACACGGTCGCGCCCCACCCGTGGCGGCGCACCGGTCCCGGCCTGGCCCTCGACGGCCGTCCGAAGTTCGACCTGGAGCAACTCAACCCCGACTACCTGGATCGCCTCCGCACCCGCCTGGCGCAGGCTCGGGCGGCCGGCGTATTCGTTTCGGTGATGCTCTTCGAAGGCTACGGTGTGCAGTTCCAGGCCGACGCCTGGCCCAACCACCCCTTCAACCCGGCGAACAACATCAACGGCGTCGATGCCGATAAGGATGGCGACGGCAAGGGCCTCGAGGTGCACCAACTCGCCGTGCCGCGCGTGACGGCCCTCCAGGAGGCGTACCTGCGCTGGCTCGTCACCGGGCTGAACGAGTGCGACAACCTGCTCTACGAAGTGTCGAACGAGACGCACCCGAGCTCGACGGAGTTCCAGTACCACGTCATCCGCTTCGTGAAGCAGATCGAGGCGGGCCTGCCAAACCAACATCCGGTCGGTATGACGTACCAGAACCGGCGCGGCCGCAACGAGACCCTCTTCGCGGGCCCGGCCGACTGGGTGTCGCCGAACCCCGACGGCGGCTGGCGCGACGACCCGCCCGACCTGCAGGGCCGCAAGGTCATCCTCAGCGACACCGATCACCTCTGGGGCGTGGGCGGGGATGCGGTCTGGGTGTGGAAGACCGTCACGCGCGGCGCGAATCCAATTTTTATGGACACCTACGACGGCAAGGTGCTCGGGAAGTTGCGGCCGCAGGATGAAGGCCCGCGTCGCGCGATGGGGGCGGCGATAGCCCTCACCCGGCGGATGAATCTCGCCCGCGCCACGCCGCAGAACGCGCTTGCCTCGACCAGCTACTGCCTCGCCGAACCCGGGATCGCCTACCTGGTTTTTCTGCCGACGGGAGGGGAATGTGAGGTCGACCTCGCGGTGGGCCGCGGACGGTTCGCAGTCGAATGGCAGCCGGCGGAGGGCGGCGCGCCCCGGCCCGGCGAA
>JBIJDP010000587.1:0-2633 GCA_044344065.1 Opitutaceae bacterium | reverse complement strand
ATGTCCTTGCGCTGGGCGATTTCCTGGTCGGAGAGGACGATGACCGGCGTCTGATATTGCTCGGCGATGTTGAACGCCTCGACCGTCACGCCGAAGACGTCGCGGACGCCGATCGGCGCCAGCACCGGGCGCACCGTGTCGCCGTGCGCGGAAAAGACCGCGGCAAAGAGGTCGGCCTGCTCGGTCTTGGTGGGGAGGCCCGTGGAAGGACCGCCGCGCTGGACGTTGACGCAGACGAGGGGGAGTTCGGTGATGCTGGCGAGACCGATGACCTCGGACTTCAGCGAGAAGCCCGGGCCGGAGGTGGCGGTCATGGCCTTCTTGCCGGCGAACGACGCGCCGACGACCGCGGCGATGCCGGCGATCTCATCCTCGGCCTGCAGGAGCGAACCACCGTGCTTCCAGATATCCTTCTGGAGATGCTGCATGATCTCCGTGGCCGGAGTGATTGGGTAGCCGCCGAAGAACTTGCAGCCGGCGAAGAGCGCGGCCTCCGCGCAGATCTCGTTGCCGTCCACCACGCGGCGCTTGCCGCCCTTGGCCAGTGGCGGGGAGAGGCGAAAATCGCGGCCGAGCGGATGCTGGTCGGCGTATTCGAGGCCGGCCGCGTAGGCGCGTTCGTTGCCCTGCAGGATTTCCGCGCCCTTCTTGCTGAACTTGCGGCGGATGCCCTCCAGGATCGCCTCGCGGGCGAGACCGAACCAGCCGGCGAGCAGGCCGAGGACGACGTTGTTCTTGGCCTGCAGGGTGCCGGCGGACTTCATGGCCAGCTCGGACATCGGCACGGCGAGGACAATCGCCGGCTTCACTTCAAGCGGAATGGCGGCCGGTTCGATGCCGGTCTTTTTCTCGTAGAGCACGACCGTGTCGGGGCCTACCGGCAGTTCGCCACCGAACCTCAGGAAGTCCTCCCAGTTGAGGACCACGGCGACGTCGAGGGTGCCGCCCGGGTTGAGCACCGGGGTGGTGGCGACTCGCAGGCGGCAGGAGGATTCGCCTCCGCGGATCTGCGAACCGAAGCTTTTGGTGAGCATGGCATAGTAACCCTCGCGGGCCGAGGCGCTGATCAGCGCGTCGCCGGCGGAGACGATACCGTCACCGCCGGAACCAGCCATGCCGATGATCATGTCATTCAGCATGTTGGTGTGGATTTACGCGGCGGGGAACCGCGTGCCTGTCGGTTTACTGGCCGTCGTTGCCGATGGACTCGGTGGAGCAGGCCGCGAGGGCTTCCTCCGCCAAGGCGATCTCGGCGTCGGTGACCGGCTGTTTCTTCACGTAGGACATGCCGGTGTCGGCATTGCGCTCGAAGAGTTCCGGGGCGATGACGCGGCACTGGTCGCAGTCAATGCAAGTTGAGTCCGTGTAATAGCGTCCGATGACGTTATCAGCGGTGCGGTCTGATAGGGTTGCCATGTCCCAAGATAACAAGCGCCGCCCCGGCGCGCCCCGCGTTAACTGATAATCACTGCGCAGATTTTGTCGTGGGGGAGGGTGGGGATGAGATGGTGGCGCACCGTTGGCGCTGAAATCTAGCTTGGTTTAAGTGTCCGTAGCCCTGACCGAGGCTTGCCCGATGTTTGGGGCAATTGGAAAGGGCAGGCTAGGGTTTGGGGATGCCGCACAGTGAAACTGGGAAAATACCTGCACGCCAAGTGCGGGTTGACCTCCAAGCCCAAAAGCCTGAACCCGTATTGCTGGCCCCACCAGGGGTGGCCATCCAGGCTGAACAGTGGTTTCTCTGGAATCGTCGGGAATGCTTAAGTTCCTCAGGTTTGGGGGAAATCCATTTTCTTTATTAGTCCGCTATCTCGCTGCATACCATACGCACAGATTAATTGTATGAGGCAGGCATCATAATTGCCCTGCCAGGGCGCAACCCCGAAACCCCATATCGGCGAATGTTCATTCATTCGCATTGGGCTACACCTCCCAACAAGCCCCCCAAACCAAACATACTACAAGTTCATGAAATCTGTGCGCATAATCATAACCTTCGCCATCGGGGCCCTGGTCGCTGGCTGGATAGGTTCACCGCTGAAAGCGACGACCATTGACTACACCTTTACGTATGATGTCTCCCAGTTCGACGACAGTCATAATTTTGCCACAGGAGACAGTCTGACGATCAATTTCAATAGCGGGACGGATTTCTACAATGTCACCTCCGCCGACATCTATTCGTTCCAATACAACCTAGCGGCTGGCCCGACCGAAATCTTCTATCGAGGGGGAGGCTGGATTTTTGAAGATGGGAACATCGGAGATCATTTCAGCTTCGACGGCCAAAACCTTACGATCACCTATGACAATACCGGCGGCGATTATTTGTCACAATATGGCAATGATTCCGCTCAATTTGGTCAGATCAGCGGGGGTGTACTGTGGCACGCGTATACGACATTAAGCACCCAGCAGGATGATGCTTACCTTTCCCTGACGGGTGATAATACTGTAGCCATCACTGGCACCACAGCATCCGTGCCGGAAGGTGGTAGTGTTGTGCTTTATGTCGGAATTATCTGCTGTGGCATGGTTGTCCTTCGACGCAGGTTCGTAGCTTAAAAGTCGTCGGTTGTTCATTTGCAGCCCCGCCAGAATTGGCGGGGCTTTATGTTTGGCAGGATTGCGGC
>JBIJDP010000586.1:0-2636 GCA_044344065.1 Opitutaceae bacterium | reverse complement strand
GTCGCCCTTGTCTGGGTCGCCTACGCCACCCTCAGCGACGGCAAGGCCCTCAAGAGCCGCGGCTACAATCTCGTGGCCGGCTTCGACAACCTCAAGGAGCTCAAGCAGGGCGACGACGTGCGCATGGCCGGCGTGAAGATCGGCTCCGTACAGGAAACCCGCCTGGCCGGCCGGCGGGCCGAGGCCGTGCTGCGCATCGATCCCACGGTGAAGATCTCCAGCGACGCCCTCGCCACAATCGGCTCCGCCGGCCTGCTGGGCACCAATTACATCGCGATCGACCTCGGCTCCGCCGGTGTGCCGCCCCTGGCCCCGGGTGCCGAGATCCGGACCACCGCGTCCGCCGACCTCAACACCATCATGACCCAGCTGGGTGAACTCGGCGGCAAGCTCGAGGGCGCCCTCGGCAGCATGAGCGAGGTCTTGAAAGGCAAGGACGGCCAACCCGGCATCTTCCAACGTCTGGACTCCCTGCTCGCCAACAACAGCGCCAAAGTGGATGCGACCATGGCCAACCTCCAGCAGGTCACGGACAAGCTCAACCGGGGTGAGGGCACGCTCGGCAAGCTCATCAATGACCCCAAACTACACGACGAACTGCTGGCCGCCGCCAGCGACCTCAAGGTCGCCACGGCCGAAGCCCGCAACATCATGACCAGCGCACAGGGCATCGTCGATCGCGTGAAATCCGGCCAGGGCTCGCTTGGCACCCTGATTTACGACGATCAGGCGGGCAAGGACCTCAAGGCCATCGCCGCCAATCTGAAGGATGTTTCCGACAAACTCGCCAAGGGCGAAGGCACGCTCGGCAAGCTGATCAACGACGACAGCCTCTTCCGCGAGGCCCAGGGCACTTTGCGCAAGGCGGACCGCGCCCTCGACGGCATGGGCGACTCCGGCCCGATCACCGCGGTCGGGGTCGTGGCCGGCGCGTTGTTCTGAGTCGTACGGGGCTCACGCGGAGGCGCGGAGGGCGCATCCGACGCATCGCCCGAGGCCGATCGTCAGCCCTGCGCGAGGTGGGCCTTGATGTAATCGAAGCTCTGCTGGAGCGACACGAATGGATCGCCCGGGCAGGTGTCTTGCTCGACGATGAACCATTCGCAGCCGCCCGCCTCCGCCTCGGCGATGATGCGCGCAAACGGCAGGGTGCCGGCGCCGATCTCGCACCAGGCGTGCTTGTTCTCCTTGGTGAACCCATAGTCCTTGAGGTGGATGAAGGGCTGGCGGCCGCGGAGCCGGCGGACCCACTCGACCACGTCGCCACCGCCGTAATGAATCCAGAAGGTGTCGATCTCCGCGACCAGGTTTTCCGGAGCGGTCCGTGCATAAATATACTCCAACACCGGCGCACCCTGAAACTTCACGAACTCGATCGCGTGGTTGTGATAGCCCAGCTGTTGTCCGGCGGCGCGCAACCTGGCTCCGGCCGCATCCAACTTGCGGACCAGCGTGTTCACATGGTCCGCATTCGTGAAATCAATGCCGGCCGGATAGGGATAGGCCGTGAGCTTGCAGCCGAGCCGGTGCAGGCGGTCGACCACCTTCTCCGGTTGATCGAGGATTTCCAGCGAAGGCTCGTGGGTCGCGCAGATGGTGAGGCCCTCCCCGCGCATGATGGCCACAATCTCCGCCTCGGGGATCGGGCCGATCGCGCTCAATTGCACGGCGGTGTAGCCCATTTTTCGGATCCTGGCCGCTGTGGCGGCGAGGGTTTTCGCGTCCTGACAGAAGTCACGGACGGTATAGAGCTGCGCGGCGACTTGGGTGATCTTCATGGGAGAATGAATCTTTCTCTTTCTCTCAGTCCATCCGTCCATCTTCGTTCTCGTTCTCGTAATCGTTCTCGTTTTCGGTGTTTGGCGTGCGCTCTTCGAGAACGAGAACGATTCAGGGGAGCCCCCCCTGACGAAAGAGAAAGATAAAGAGGAAAGAGAAAGAATTGACCCGGACCTCAGACCTTCGGGCCGCCCTGCGCGAGCGTGCGCGCGCGGAGGCGCAGACCGTTGAGACGGATGAAACCGGTGGCGTCGCTCTGGTTGTACCAGCTCTTCACGCCTTCCATGGACGCGATGTTCATGTCGTAGAGCGAGTACTTCGACTTGCGGCCGCAGGTGATGATGTTGCCCTTGTAGAGCTTGAGCCGGACGGTGCCGGTGACGAATTTCTGGCTCTCGTCCACCAGCGCCTGCAGGGCCTCGCGTTCGGGGGCGAACCAGAATCCGTAGTATACCAGCTCGGCATACTTCGGGATGAGCGAATCGCGCAAGTGCATGACCTCGCGGTCAAGGGTGAGCGACTCGATCTGGCGGTGGGCCTGCATGAGGATCGTGCCACCCGGGGTCTCATACACGCCGCGGCTCTTCATGCCGACGAAGCGGTTCTCGACGAGGTCCACGCGGCCGATGCCGTGCTTGCCGCCCAGTTTGTTCAGGGCCTTCAGCACGCCGCCGGGGGTGAGGGCCTTGCCGTTCACGGCCACGCAGTTGCCCTTTACGAAGTCGAGCTCCACATACTCCGCCTTGTTGGGCGCGTCCTCGGGCGAGACCGAGAGCTTGAACATGCCCTTGTTGGCCTTCGTGGTCGGATCGAACCACGGATCCTCGAGAATGCCGGCCTCGTAAGAAATATGGAGA
>JBIJDP010000035.1:0-9681 GCA_044344065.1 Opitutaceae bacterium | reverse complement strand
CTGGGGTCAGAGTCTGTATTCAGGGATTTTGAGCCACTCGCCTTCCCGAAGTGCGGATTGATGGGCGACGATGCCGGCCACGGTCAGATTCAGCGCCATGGCGATATTCACAAGCGGCGTGCGGTCCTGGAGAATGGCGCTGACAAACTCGTTCATCAGGGGGCCGTGGGATCCGCCGTGGTGACCGGAATAGGGGCCGGAGACTGATGGCGGGACCGGCGGGCGATTCAGGTCGGGCAGGTCCTTGGCCAAGCCTTTGTACTGGCCGTAAAAGGAGCCCTTTTGTCCCCGGACGCGGCCCATTTCCCCGCCGGTGCCGGGGGTGTCCCAACTGACGGCCATGCGCGCCATGCCGCCTTCGCTGGTGTGGAAGAGCGCAATTTCCGTCCCGAACGGATTCCGATAGGAATTGTTGGCCGGTTTGAAATCCTCCATGACGCTGGGCATGCCCAGACAGGAGACCTTGGTGAAGGTCTCTCCCGTGACGCAGTGGTAATAGGCGTTGGAATGGGTCGGATACCATTGCGGCGGAAGCCCGATGCGCCAGCCCTTGTAGGAGTCGATCGGCTCGGACATGTAGTGGTAGTATTCACCTTCGGCATAGACCAGCTGGCCCAATCCGCCTGCGCGGTAGATTTCCCGCATGGCATGCAGATCGGCGTGGTAGGCCGAGGTCTCGAACATCATGTATTTGAGCCCGCTGGACTTCACCGCGGCCCACAATCGGTCGGCGTCCTCGAGGGATCCAAAGACGGCAGGCACCGCGGTCGCGACGTGTTTGCCGTGCTTGAGGACCTCTAGGCAGTGCCGGGTATGGCTCGGTGCGTCGGTGGCGACAAACACCGCCTCAATGCTGGGATCCTTGACCATTTCTTCAAGCGAAGGATAGGTCTTGGAGCAGCGACACGCCCTCGCCAGCGCGTCGCGGCGTTCGGGGAAAAGGTCGGTGACGGCGACGACATCGACATTTGGATGATCCTGAAATCCGAAAACGGCTCCGAATTGGCAGACGCCATAGCCCGCAATGCCAACCCGGATTTTGCGGTCCGAAAGCGGCTGCCAGCCCTTGGCAGCATTGGGATCATCGGCGGGCTGCTCGAAGCCCTGAATCTTGGGCGCTTCTTCACCACGGGCTTCCCCGGATAACCCGAGGGTGGTCGCACCCAAAATCGCGCCAGCAGAATGAAGGAAGCTGCGACGTGACTGGACGTGTGAGCCTGGGGACGAAGTCCGCTCAGGCGTGGCGTCATGCTCTGGGGTATCCATGAAGGGGGATTACCCATATTGGTCCCGGACCGAAAGCTTGAATTTCCGCAGACAAGATTTGGAGCAGAGAGCCAAGGCAAGAGAGAGTTGTGCCTGCAGCCAGCTAAGCTGCCGTAGCGGCAAGGCGGCGTTTCTTGAACGCTGCAGCCATCCGTTTCATAATGGCGGGGCTGAATAAGATTTTGCCATTAGCTCCCTCACAAATCGCATCAACCAATTTGGTGCCGGCCGTCTGCTTAGTCAGAAAACCAACAGCACCCAACGCGATCGCTCGCTCAATATACGCGTCGTCATCATGCACCGTGAGCATAATCACTTTTGCTGCGGGGTTCGCCACTAGGATTTGCTCCGCTGCATCAAGGCCATTGAGCAACGGCATTGCTATGTCCATCAGGATGACGTCGGGCTGAAGGGCCAACGCCTTCTTTACCCCTTCACGACCACTCCCGGCTTGTCCGACAATCTCGATTCGCTCGTCTGACTCCAAAAGCATGCAAAGACTTTTCCGGTAGGTCGGGCTGTCGTCGGTCACTAGTACCGTGATTTTACCTGAGGGTTTCTTAGTGGGCAGAGGCATAGTTTGTCGGCGAACGATGCCGTGGGATCATCTCACATAAAATCTAAGAGAATAGCTGCGGCCACTTCATCACACGTGGCGCATGTTCTACCATAGACACATCCTAACGGACCCGCAGATGGTATCCCACCCCTGAAGTCTTGCGAAATTCGCCGGTCGTGAGATTTCCATCGTCCAGGATCTCATCCACGCGCTGCATCAAAGAATCGGTGGCATTGCTGTGACGAAGGACAATGTTGCTGCTGGGTCCGGACCAGAGGTAATTACCGGCCACGGGCGAAACCGCCGTATAGGAAATCGGGAGATAACCGTCCATCCCCGTTGGTATGACGCCGCCGGCGGCGGGGGCCGGCACAGTGCCATATTCCATGGAGTAGCGCTGAAAAGCGGATTCGAACTGACGGAAATCATTCGCCATGCGTGAGGCCACGGATCGTTCACGGATCCGTTGAAAGGCCGGCACCGCAATAGCCGCCAACAGGCCGATGATTACCACCACGATCATGATTTCCACCAGCGTGAAGGCGGATGCCGGCCTGGGCCGGGACGATTTGGCAACAAGCGTCCGCGCGCAGGAACTGCTCAAGGTGGCCGGGGTAAGCACATGCCATCTCTGCTCTCAATGGCCGGGGTGAGTCAATCTGGAGATTTCCACTTCATGGAGCCGGAAGTGATCATGTCTCAACTTTTGACACTGCCTATGCGCACGACGCTCAGTTCACACCGGGGCAGCGCTGGACCGCGGACTGCAATCTCATGGCCGATCGCTCCCTTTTCGCTCCTCAAGCCATCGTTTCCACGCCGGGTCTGTTGGACTGGCAGGCCGCACGTTGAAACAGCCAGGCCGATCCGGCGAACATCAGGACGAAAAACGAATTCAAGCCAATCACCAGCAGGGTGACCTCGGATCTCCAGAAGGGCAGTGCGATCACGGGGACCAGGAATTGGGCGAGTGCGGTCGTATACAGCGCACGGGCCATGCCCTGCGGCTGAAAGCGCGCGATGAGGGCACCGGCGAAGCCGAGGGCGAGCACCCCAGCATACATCAGGTTGGCGGGGTTGCCCTCGCCCCCGATGAACCCCACGGCCAGGTTCCCCCACACGATCATGAACGCCGCCGCCAGCGCCAGCCCGGCGGCGAACCGGTACGCGAGATTGGCCGCATTCCTCGTCGCCAGCCAGTAAGCGAGACCGGTGCCGGCCATGATGACCCAGGCAAAAACGAAGTCGGACAGGGTCCAGTTCACCTCGGTGGTGAACTGCATCGCCACCAAGGGCACGAGCAGGATGAACGACGGCACGAGGAGAATTCCCAGGATGGATTTGTTTGGCATGGTGCGGTCAGTGTCCGTTCGGCGTGTGAATGGTTGATGAACACATCGTGAAATCGGGGCGAATTAAACGGGCAATCAATCACTATTGCGAATTACAGCTGGAAGCTGCGATGAGGGACGTAGCGCGGTGCTTCAGCCCGCGTTGGATCACCAGTGAGCGCAGGCTGAAGCACTGCGCTACGTACGGAGCACGTTCGCCGCAGCTTTGGGAAATGCTCACATATGTTGAATCACGTCGATGTGCCGCCCCGACATTGGCATTGGGAACTGCCCCTTACTTCGCGGTGGAAACACTTCGCTCCATAAAGACCAGGTAGGCCTTGAACTCGTCCGGGATCTCGCTCTCCGCGTAGGGCTCGATGTCGACGAAACCGCAGCTGCGGTAGAGCGCGTGGGCGGCGGTCATGAAGTTGGGACTGTCGAGCCGCACGCGCTGGTACCCCGCTTCATCGGCCGCTCGAATGAGCTGCTGGAGCAAGGCCCGGCCGGCTCCGACGCGGCGAAACAGCGGCTCCACGTACATGCGCTTGATTTCACCGAGCCCTGGCCCGATCCGGCGCAGGCAACCGATTCCGCAGGGACGGCCCCCGACGCAGGCGAGCAGCAACCGGCCTTCCGGTGGCAGGAATTTGGCGATGGCCGCGAGGTCCTGCGCCACCGCTTCCCGGGGCGAATGGGGATGCACGCCATGCCGCGCCTGCATCTCGTCGTTGCCCCAGGTGAGATACTCCAGCCACAACCGTCCGATCGCCTCCCGGTCCTTTGGCATTACGGCATCGCGGATCTCCAGTGTTATTGATTGGGACATGGGTTCAAATCCTGTGTTGTTGGGTGTGGGCTGACCCTGAATAGAAACTGAGTCTCGCCTGCAGCTGGAGCGAGCCGTGACTTTCGTGAAGCTATGGTTTTGGTATCTCAGTCGGCACGGCTGGCTGTCCCATAGGACTCCAGTTCAGCGGCGTGTCGCAGGAGTGTGCAGGCGGCCTCGACCGAGCAATTCAACCAGTTCAGCTCCGGCTGCACCTGGCGCAGGTGCGTCGGAATCTCGCCGCCCCCGAAATAGCGTTGGGCGATGGTGAGGGTGTTGGCCAGGGCGACGGACTTGGCGAGATAGTCGCGCCGGCCGGTGGCCTTGTAGCCGGCCATCCAGGCATCGATCAGGTCGGCACAGGAGGCGTTGATCGGGGTGAAAAAGGCGTATTGCTCCACGGCGGCCGGCAAGAACCAGTCCAGCCCGAAATCAGGATCGAGGCCGCTCCAGCGGCTGCCGGGCTTGAACAGCGGTTCCCGCGTCACGGCGTCTGTCGGCGCCCAGACCACAAAGCCGTCCTCGACAAAGCGTAGGAGCTCCTCCGCGCGGGCGATGTCCCCGGGACCGTTCCGCTCGAACAGCATCACGGCCAGCAGCGCCGGCTCGCGATGCGATTGGTTGCGGTAGGCGGCCTTGGGGCGGGTGTCCTCAAACTGCGCGTCCCAGCGCATCGTGGCCAATGGACCCTCGAGACAAAAACGCATCGCCCGGTCGCGGGCCGGGGCATAGGCGACGAGCCCGTACTGGCTGATCAGGCGGTTGAACAGCCTCAACGCGGCCACCGGCACGACCAGGCCCGGTTCCTTCGCCCGGCCGGTGGCGCGCTCCAGCCACAGGGGCCAGGTGCCGTTGTCCAGCTGACAGCGCACGAGAGTGTCGGCCACGCCGGTGGCAAAGCCGAGATAGGCCGGCTCCCCGGTGAGATCGTAAAGGTCCAGGTAGGCGCGGGCCGCCTCCGGCGGACCGGGGCTCATGATCTGGTCATGAAACCCGGGTTGAATGTCGGCCTGCGCCCCGTCCCAGTAGGTCCGCGGCCAGCCGGCGAGAGGCGTGCCCGCGGGCTCGCGCAGGGTCATCAGAAAATCCGCCGCCCGGCGCGCCACGAGCAGGGTCGCGGCCTTTTCCTTTTCGTCGGCAGTGTGCCGGGCCAGTGTGACCATGCCTTGCACGGTCGCCGACGCCATCATGCCGGGATAAATCCACTTGGGATAGTGCACATCGGGCCGGCCCTCCTCGAGCCACGAGGCGACCTTGCGCTGCCGGAGCAGGTCGCGCAATCCACGGAGTCCGCTCTCCGCATACGGGTAGGCCGGTGGCGGTGTGATGCCGGCAAAGCCCGGGCTCTTCACGAATGTGCGTTCACCCGCCGGCACCGGGCCATTCGCACCCATCGCCTCGACCTTCAGCACCGCTTTGCCCGCGGGCAGTTGGTTCCAGACCGGTGAAAGCGGACGCCAGGGCTTGTCCGCCAGGAAGGTGAAAACCTGGCCACTGGCGGACATGGTCACGGTGAAACGATAGGCCGTGGCGGCGGGCACCTCCCCAAATTCAAAGGCGGGCGCCCAGATGAAACGCCGGGAGTGCCCGTTCCAAAACGGAGCCTGACCGGGCTCACCCGGCCTGATGGGCTGGCTCAGGTCCTCCGACGAAACCCCGGCATCTGCCGCCACCGACCAGGCCGGCCGCAGGCAAAGCAAAGTCGTCACCGCCCAAATGGTCCGGACAAAAAAGGAATTCATGACCCGGCCCGGGAAAACCATGCCCGGCCCCACATGGCAAGAACTCCAACAGGTTGACCGCCCATTCAGCCGGTGCTGCGTTCCAATTGTAGGAGCGGCTTTATGCCGCGAAGTGGCGCTCACGGTCGCGGTATAAAGCCGCTCCTACAGTTCACGCTCTTGGCTGCCCGCGAAATCCACCCAGGCCTGCACGATCCTTGCGCCCGCGGCCTTGATCTCCGCAAGGGGCAGGACCTGGCGGCCGCTGGTGTAGTAGGAGGACAGGTCGGGGGCCGCCGGGGCCGGGCCCTTGTAGATCCACCCATCAATGCTGAGCCCGAGCGCTCCGTAGGTCCGCACGGACGCGCCGGCCGCAAAACCCACGGAGGGAAACGGATCATACTGCATCCCGGGCAGCTGCCGCCGGATGGCCGCGAGCAGTTGCTCGTAGCGCCGGACCTGATCGGCACTGAAATTCTCCGGCGGCAGCACGGGAGCGAACCACCTGCCATCCACGGTCGAGAAGCCGTGGAGATCCACGAAGGTGCTGACGGGGTGGCCCTGCGCCCGCCACGCCTCGAGCGTTTGCCGGATCGTGCCGACATCGCACACCGGATCAGGCCGCTCCCACTCGCGGTTGAGGTTCCGGCCCGAGCGGTGAATCCTCCCCCGCCCCTCGGCCACGGCATCCACGTTCACGATCGGGATGAATTTGAACTCATACCTCCGCCGCGCCTCGACCGCGAGCGGCGCAGCGGAGACCAGAAACTCCGCCATGCCCTCAAACCCCCAGCCGGCCGCCAGCTCCGCACAGTGTTGGAGCCCGGTGAACCAGGCCACCGGCTTGGCCCGCAGCGGCACCGCGGGATCGGTGAGACTGATCAACGGTATATCGCGCCCTTCCGTGGATCGCCCGGCCACCCCCACTTGGCAGAACGGCGAATCCGCGAGCCGCTGCACGAAGCGGTGCAGGCGATCGTTCGTGTAGGGATACTGATAGGAAACCCAGACGGTGTCCTGACTGCAGGTGTACTCGACCTCGATGATCTTTTCATCCGTCAGGCCATCGCCGCCGAGGAGGCGCTTGTGCGGGGTCCGCTCCCAGTTGTCGCCGTCATGGCTGATCACAGGGACGTCCGGGTTGGCATACACCACCGACACGTCGTCCGACTTGCACTTCTCGTGCACCACATGAATCCGGAGCGTGATCTTCCGGTTCAGGCAGCCATCCAAGCGGAACAGAAAGCTGTAGTTGGCGCCGTCGCGTTGGTCGCCCGCGCCGTCCAGGCTGCGCAGGGAGATGAATCCGTCACGGTATTCGTCCTCCAGATAGGGCCAGCAATCCAGCACATCGGGCCCGGCCTCGACCACCTTGGCCAGCCCCCCACCGTCGAAATCGGTGCTCAGACGCAGCCGGGAACCTTGGAAAACAAATTTGGCGGCCATGGTGCAAATCGGGTTTGGAAGGAAGGGAGCACGGTAGACCCGGCCTGAGCAAGCTCCGGCATTCAAGGGAGGAGCCTGCTGGCAGGCGATGGCTTGAAGTAGGGCTCGCGCTTGCGCGAGGCCGCGAATGGCGTGCGATCATCCAACCGGCCCTGCGCAAGCGCAGGCCCTACACAAGCCTGCTGGCAGGCGATTCATGATTCACCCCAGGCAGTTTGAAATTTGCAGGTAGGGCGAACTGTCCCCGTTGAGCCGCCGCATGGCGGAGGGTCAACCGGCTCGGCGGGGACGCCTCGCCCTACCTTCAGTCCATTTCAAAGATCCTGCCGGAGCGCGTTTTCAAACCCGGTTGTCACACGGGACGAAGTGAAGGCTGAATTATCCATACTGGTAGTATTCCAAAGTAATTGACCCCTCCTGCCGGCCATCGAATACGGGGGGCTTGCGGAATACCCCGCTCTTTTACCTATGCAACTCGACCCCAATGTAACCGCCCGCGGGCTGGTCAAACTCTGGAACTATTTCTCGCATCACATCATCGCGAGCCCGGGCATGGCCCATCCGATGCAGGCCTGCTTCGAGGAATCCTACGTCGTCAGCGGCGCCGCCCGCGCGATGGATCTCCTGGAGGATGCACGCATGACCGCCATCTGCCGCCGCTTCAACAAGCGCCAGATGCAGTACCAGGGCGTGCACTGGCCCGACATGTACGACATGGGCTACGGCTACAACACCGACGCCAAGGGCATGGTCAACTGCTCCTGCGTCGCCGACAACGCCTCCACCGCCAACGGCATCCTGGAAGGCGTGCGCTGCTTCCCCCACCTGCCGGAAAACAAGGAGGTCCTGGCCAGCGTCAAACGCTTCATCGACCACTGTCTCGAAAAATACCTCACCAACAAGGGCGTCATGGGCGTCGGCGTGCTCAACCACAAGGTCAACCCGGCCGGCATGGAGGAGTACTGGTGCGCCAACGCGCTCTTTGCCGCGACGCTGATCCGCTACGCCTCAATCACGGGTGAGACGAAGTATTTCGACGCCGCCGTGCCGCTGGTGGAATACATCAGCACCTACGACTACAAGCACACCCTCTGGGAAGAATGGTCGAAGAGTGCGCCCCAGCAGATCCTGATCTACACGGCGGAGGGCCTCATCGCCGCGCTTGCCAGCCCGGAGATGAAAAAGCGCCTCTCCGTGCCGCTGCGCCACGTCATCCAGTTCAGTCCCAAGGCCGAGCCCGAGGCAGTCATTCCCGCCCAGGCCCCGAACCAGGTCCACTCCGAGCTGGCCTCGGTCCTCAAGGCCGGCGGCGACACCATCTGGGCGCGCCTCGTGGCGCGCTTCGCCGAGTTCACCGACTGGTTCCACCAGAACCAGATGGCCGACGGTTCCTTCGAGCATCCGGCCAACGACCATTTCCGCTGCTACGAGCCGCTGGTCGCCGGCCTCCTCCTCGACGCCGCCGTGCGCTGCGAAGGCAACGAGTGGCTCGAGTCCATCGCCGCCAAGCAGCTCCGCTTCATGGCCACCAACGGCGGCAAGCTCTACTACGGGCTCTACGCGAACGACTTTGCCTCCGGCATGGCCTTCCTCTCCTTCTCCACCGCCGGCGAAATCCTGAAGAAACGCGATCCCGCCGCCTGGACCGCCGCGCTCACCGGCGTCTTCGACCGCGGCGAAGACATGTGGTGAAAAACGAAACCTGAGACCGAAAAACGAAACCTGAAACCTGAGACCTGAAACCTGAGTTTCCCGAACCAGCTTCAGGTTTTCATTTCAGGTCTCTACCCACAGTTCACCAATTTCCGATTTCAGATCTCAGGCCACCCCATTAGTTAAGAGGTATTAACATTCAGGTCTCAGGTCTCTCCTTCCAGGCTCAGGTTTCTCCTCACTCCCATGCCTCAACTCGACTTCAACGTCACCGCCCGCGGGCTGATCAAGCACTGGAATTATTTCTCGCACCACATCATCGCGAGCCCGGGTGCGGCGCACCCGATGCAGGCCTGTTTCGAGGAGGCCTATGTGGTGATGGGCGCCGCGCGCACGATGAGCCTGCTGGACGACGCGCGCATGACGGCCGTCTGCCGCCGGTTCAACATCCGGATGATGAAGTACCAGGGCGTGCACTGGCCCGACATGTTCGACATGGGCTACGGCTACAACCGCAACGCCGAGGGCATCGTCAACTGCTCCTGCGTCGCCGACAATTCGGCCACCGTCAACGGCATGCTCGAGGGCGTGCGCTATTTCCCCCATCTCCCGGAAAATCCGCGCGTGCTCGCCAGCGTGAAGGCCTTCCTCGACCACTGCCTGAAAAACTTCTGCACCACCAAGGGGGTGATGGGCGGCGGCGTGCTCCACCACCTCGTCAACCAGCCGGGCACCGAGGAATACTGGTGCGCCGACTCGCTGTTCGCCGCCAACCTGATCCGCTACGCGGACCTCACCGGTGAGTCCGCCTACTACGATGCCGCGGTGCCGATGATCGAATACCTCAGCACCTTCGACTACAAGAAGACCACGTTC
>JBIJDP010000034.1:0-9688 GCA_044344065.1 Opitutaceae bacterium | reverse complement strand
GACCGGTCGATGACATCCCCGCCATTGCCCTGCCGGCAGAGGTCACGATGACCGCCTCGGTCACCCGCGAGCCGGCAGAGCAATTTGCCGCGCATTTCGCCGTGGACAGTGATCCCGACACCGAGTGGTCCGCGCCGGAGGGCCAGACCTCGGCGACGCTCGAGCTCGCTTTTTCCCGCGAACGGACGATCCAGAGCGTGAAGTACGAGGAGAAGACGCGCCCCATCCGCATCAAGGCGTATGCCGCCGACCGCTGGGACGGCACAAAGTGGGTTGAGATCTTCACTCGTAACAAGGAGGCGAATTACGTGGTAAAGTTTCCGCCCGTCATCACCTCGCGCCTCCGCATCCGCGTGCTGCACATGGAGCACACCGCCACCGTCGCTGAGATCGTGGTTGAGGATGTGGAGAAGGAGTGAACGGGTTGGGCCGTAGCGCGGTGCTTTAGCCCGCGTTCGTTCTGCTACGGCGGCGAAAGGTTCTTACGATCCAGTGCTGGCCGCGACCACCGCCCGGACCGTGGGCCGGTCGATCCAGGAGCCCTCGACCAGCGTGTACCGGGGGAAGCGCGGCAATCCGCGTTCGTTGTGGCGCAGGAGCGAGATGACAATGCGTGCGGTCGCCTCACCGAGCAGCTCCATCTGCTCATCGATGCCGGCGATGCCGTCCGTCTCGCCGGAGCGGCTCAGGAGGGCGATGCCCATTTCCTCCGGGAGGGCGTAGCCCAGCTCCCGGATCCAGGCCTGGTATTCGAGCGGATAATCCGTGAGCAGGACGGAGTCCAGGTGCTCGGCGGCCAGCCAGCGGCGCAGGACGGACTTGGTCACTTTGTCCTCCATCAGCGGATCGGCGCGCAGTTCCGCGGGCTGGGCGCGCTGGTCAGCGAGGTAGGCGCCGAGGATGTTGCTGCGGGTGCGCAGGTTCACCGCTGGGGAAAGGATGAGTCCCGGGCGGCGGTAGCCGCGCCGCCGCAGTTCCCGCAGGCTGAGCTGCACGTTGTGCAATTGGTGCGGGCAGGTGCGGTGGACGGCGAGGTTGGTGATCGAGTAACCGCTGGCCACTACCGAGAAATGCTCCCACTCCAGGTCGGGCATCGGCCCCGGTCCCGGGAGGCGGGGCGAGAGCATGAGCCCCTGGATGCCGCGGGCGCGGAGTAGCTTGCTGAGGCGTTCGCCAGTCATGCCGGGGGCGTTGATCTGAAATAGCTCGATGGAAAACCCCTGGGATTGCGCGTAAGCCCGGGCGGCGGCGAGCATCGTGCGCTCCCGGGTGTTGGTCTTGAGGGTGACCTTGGGATCGTAGGTCACGATATGACCGATCACGCCGGCAAAGCGCGGTGAATGGCGATGCCGGTAGGCCGACAGCGCGGAAAGCATGGCGTCATGCGTGTAGCCCAGGGCCCGGGCGGCAGCCAGGACCTTGGCCGCGGTGGCGGGCAGGACACGGGGGTCCTTGCGCAGCGCCAGGCCGACCGTCGTGAAATGCACCCCGGCAACCTTGGCGATGTCCCGCAGGGTGATACGTTTGCTCATGGTTCAGTTCCCGTTCGCCGCACGCGCACGCACGGTCGGGCGCTCGACCCACGCGCCTTCGATGAAAGTGTAATGGGGACTGTCGGGCAGGCCCTTCTCGTTGCGGCCGATCATGGCGATGACGGTATCCACGGCGTGTTCTCCCAGCAGGCGCATGCGTTCGTCAATCCCGGCGATGCCGTCGGTCTGGCCGAAGCGGCTGATCAGAGCGACGCCGAGCGGATCGGGCACGCCGTAGCCCAGCGCGCGGATGTTTTCCAGGGTCTCCAGCGGCTTGGCGCTGAGGATGACGCTGTCCACCCGCTGCTCGTACAGCCAGCGGCCGAGGTTGGCCTTCGTCAGTTCGGTCTCCGACACAAAGAGCGGCTGCACCTGCTCGGCGGGTGGCAGCAGGCACTGTTCGGCCATGTAGGCGCCGATCACATGGCCGCGGCTGCGCTCGTAGATCTCCCGGGCAAAGATCAGGCCGGTGCGGCGGTAGCCGCGGGCCCGCAGCTGCGTCAGGCAGAGCCGCACGTTGTGGGAGTGGTAGATACAGACCCGATGGACCCGCAGATCGGTGATGGAGAAACCTACGGCGACCGTGGAAAAGTGCTCCCACTCGAGGGCGGGCATGGGTCCGGGCCGGGGCAGTTTCGGGGAGAGGATCACGCCCTGGATGCCGCGCGAGCGGAGCAGCTTGCTCATCCGCGGACCGGTCATGTCGGGGGCGTCGATCCGGAAGGACTCGAGGCTGAAATTGTGGAACTGCGCGCAGGCGGTGGCGGCCGCCAGCACGGTGCGTTCCGTGACGTTGGTCTTCAGCATCTCCGGGCCGTAGGTGACGATGTAGGCGATCACGCCCGCAAACCGCCGCGAGTGGCGGTGGCGGTAGGTGGAGAGGGCTGACAGCATGGCGTCGTGCGTGTAGCCGAGCTGGCGGGCGGCCGCCTGGACCCGGGCGGCCGTTTCCGGAAGGACTCGCGGGTCGTGGCGCAGGGCGAGCCCGACCGTGGTGAAATGGACCCCGGCGACACCGGCGATGTCCCGCAGCGTGACGCGTTTGGGCATGGCGGCGTGCGGGTCAGGCCTGAAGGGGCCGCACCGACGGGCGCTCCACCCAGCTGCCCTCGATCAGGGTGTAATGCGGGTGCATCGGCAGGCCCTTCTCGTTGCGGCTGATCATCCCGACCACGGCATCCACGGCGCCTTCGCCGAGGAGGTTCATGCGCTCGTCGATGCCGGCCAGATGCTCCGTCTTGCCGAAGAGGCTGATCAGCGCCACGCCCATCTCGTCGGGCACGCCGTAACCCAGCTCGCGGATGAACTGCAGGACCTCGAGCGGCATGGCGCTCAGGATCACACCATCAAGCCGCTGGTCGCGCAGCCACTTGCCCACCGCGGCCTTGGTGATCTGCGCCGTGGGCAGGAAGAGCGGAGCCACGCGCTCTTCATCCGGCAGCAGGCATTGCTCGGCCATGTAAGCCCCCAGCACGTGGCCGCGGCTGCGCTCGTAGATTTCGCGGGGCAGGACCAGGCCGACGCGGCGGTAGCGGTGCGCCCGCATTTGCCCGAGGCACAGCCGCATGTTGTGGGTGTGGTAGGTGCAGACGCGGTGGATCGTCAGGTTGGTGATCGAGAACCCGAGCGCGACCGGCGAGAAGTGCTGCCAGTCCAGGTCCGGCATCGGGCCGGGGGAGGGCAGGCGGGGGGAAAGGATCACACCCTGGATGCCCCGCGCCCGGAGCAGCTTGCTCATGCGCTCGCCCGTCATGCTCGGGGCGTTGATCTGGAAGGATTCCAGCTGAAAGTTGAGCGACAGCGCCTGGGCGGTGGCGGCCTCGACCACGGTCTGCTCCGTGATGTTGTTTTTCAGGGCCTCGGGGGCGTAGGTAACAAGATAGGCGATGACGCCGGCGAATCTCCGGTTGTTGCGGTGCCGGTAGGCCGACAGCGCGGAGAGCATGGCGTCATGCGTATAGCCCAGTTCGCGGGCGGCCGCCTGGACCTTGGCGGCCGTGGCAGGGATGACGCGCGGGTCGTTGCGCAGGGCGAGTCCCGCGGTGGTGAAATGCACGCCCGCCACCTTGGCGATGTCCCGCAGAGTGACGTGCTTGGCCATGGCGTATTGCGGCCGGTCTGCCTCAACCGATCAGGTTGCGCAGCGCCGCGAGGTATTTTTCCTGCGTGCGGGTGATGACCTCCGCGGGCAGACGCGGGGCGGGGGGTGACTGGTCCCACTTGAGGGCGACCAGGTGATCGCGCACGAACTGCTTGTCGTAGCTCGGCGGCGAGCAGTCGGGCTTGTATTCGTCGGCGGGCCAGTAGCGGGAGGAATCCGGCGTGAGCACCTCGTCGATGAGGAAGAGGTTGCCCGCGGCGTCGGTGCCGAACTCGAACTTCGTGTCGGCGAGGATCATCCCTGCCGCCCGGGCGCGGTCGTGGCCGAAGGAGTAGAGGGCGAGACTCAGGGACTTCACCTTCTCGTACAACGCGGCCCCGATGGTCGCGGCGCCCTGGGCGTCGTTGATCGGCTCGTCGTGCTGGCCCTTCGGGGCCTTGGTGGTGGGCGTGAAGATCGGGGTGGGCAGCTTGTCGGCCTGGCGGAGGCCGGCCGGCAGGCGGATGCCGCAGACCTCGCCGGTCTTCTTGTAGGAACTCCAGCCGCTGCCGATGAGGTAGCCGCGGGCGACGCATTCGATCGTGAGCGGCTTCAGCTTGCGGACGATCATGCTGCGGAGCTGCAGATCGGAGTCGTTGATACCGCGGCGGGCGAACTCGCCGGCCTGGTCGGGCAGCAGGTGGTTCTGGATGAGATTCTGCGACTGGGCGAACCACCACAGACTCATCTGCGTGAGGATGATGCCCTTGCCCGGGATACCGTCGGGCAGGATCACGTCGAAGGCCGAGAGCCGGTCGCTGGCGACGAGCAGCAGGGCGTCACCGAGATCGTAGATTTCACGGACCTTGCCGGAGGCCAAATGGGGAAAAGGCAGGCCGTTGAAGGTGGTGCGCGCGGTGGCGGGCATGGAGGCGGCGATGGCGGAGAAGTTCATGCGGGTTGGATATGCAGGGAAAGGAGCGGCGGGGAGAAGCTTTTTTTGGGGGGAACTGCAGATCAGGAGGGTCGGCCCCCCCATAAATCTTTCTCTTTCCTCTTTCTCTTTATCTTTCTCCCCGTTTGGCGGCGACCCCCGGGAAGCAGTTCATACCATACTCGTTCTCGTACTCTTTCTCGTTCTCGGGATTGGGTTTTGCAAAGCGTTGCGAGAACGAGAACGAGAAAGAGTACGATTTATTGAGGCCCCCCATCCCTGTGCGAGCGGGTCACCGACCCGTATCCGGTGTGCGAACCGCACCTGACGAAAGAGAAAGATAAAGAGGAAAGAGAAAGATCGGAATACGGCTCTTAGATCTAGGCGAAGCCCGCCCGCGCCACTTTGATCCCCGGCGGGACCTGATACTCGAGCTTCGGAGCCCCGTTTTCCATCCGCCACGAAACCTTGATGTCGCCGTGCGGGGTCGGGGCGGAGCCTTCCGCCCAGTCGAGGCCGGCGCGTTGCGGGACGATCTCGATTTCCTTCCACCCCGGCGCCACGGGCCGGATGCCCAGGACATAGGCCGGCAACTGCACCACGGCGCCGGCGCCCCAGCCATGGCAGTAGCTGATGTCGTAGTCGTTGCCGAAGTGCTCGCAGTACGTGCCCTGCCGCGCAATCGGCAGCCAGTTGGTCTTGAGGTAGTCGAGCGCCTCGCGGGCCAGGCCGTGTTCAAACAACACCTGCACCAGCAGGTAACCCGAGCCCGGCGTGCCGATCCGCACGAGGCCGCCCGTCTGGCATTTGAACCCCGGCTTCAGGCGGTAATTGCAGGGCGTGAACGGCAGCAGCCGCGACTCGTCCATGATCCTCGCCAGCAGCACGCGGGCTTCCGGCGCCGGCACGAGTCCGGCCCAGATGGCCATGACGCTGGCGAGTTGACTGCGCACGGCGCTCGGTTTTCCGTCGTACAGCGCATCAACGAAGAGTTGCTCGTCGGCCGACCAGAAGGCCCGGTGGTAGGCGGTGGCGAGCGTGGCGGCCTTTTCCTCCAATTGCCGGGCCGTGTCCTCCGCACCCAGGGCCCGCGCCAGCCGGGCCGTGTCGCGGTGGGCGCGGATGTAGATCGCGTTGTTGCAGGAGGAGACGCCGCCGAAATCCATCGCCGACCAGTCCAGGAACGTGCCCCAGCCGGGCCATTTTTCGTTGAGCAGGCCCTCGGGCGTCGTGAATTGCGCGACCACCTCTAGCTGTTTCAGCAGCGTAGGGAAAAGCGCGGCGCAGGCCTTCAGGTCGCCGCTGTAGTGATGGTAGTCCGCGACCGAGAGCAGGTAGTACAGCGTGTAGCTCACGAGCATCGGATCGTAGTCGCAGGGCACGAAGCCCTTGATCGCCCCCGCCACCGCGCCCTCCCGGGCGGGATTCTGGGCAAACAGGTAGAGGCAGCGCCGCCACAACGCGGTGTCGCCGAAGCCATAGACGCTGCAATGCGCCTCGACCGCCATGTCCATCCACAGCACGCGCTCGCGCGTCGGGCAGTCCACGAACGTATCGAGCATGCAGAGCCGCGTCGTCGTGAGGCCGACCTGGTAGAGGTGCTCAAACGCCGGATCGGAACTGCGGAATGAGCCGGTGCGGGGAACGGGATAGGTGCGCTCGGCCACCGCTACCCCCGTGAGCGTCAGGCCGCCCTGGCCGGCCGCGACGTCAATTATCAGGTAACGGAAACCGCGTCCGCCGAAGATCGTCAGCTCGCTCTGGTCCGCGCGCAGGTAGGCGCGATCCGCGGCATGCACGTACAGCCGCCGCGGATTGGGCAGGCGGTTGGCGTCGAGGATTTCGTCGTGGCCGATGTCCACCTTTTGCCCGCTCTTCGCACCGGCGAATTCCAGCCGGATGTGGCCCGTCACCATGCGCCCGAAATCAATCACCGCGAATTCGCCCGCGACGCCGGCTGCGAGCGGGAGCGGGAAGGCGAGGAATGGGGCGGAGGTCTGCTTCACGCGCACCCGCGCGGCCATTTCCACCGCGACCGTGAGTTCCTTTTCCGTCTCGGGGATGGGGCCGGGTTGATAGCTCCCGCGGACCGTGATGCCCGCGGCGGGGATGAGCGTCGTGGCGAGCGCGGGGATGTCGCGCGGGATCAGCCGCGTCCACGGCGGGTTGCCCGCCGCGGTGATGACTTCGGCGTTCTGCCAGGCGGAGTCGTCGAACTCCGTCGTCGTCCACCCGGCCGGGATCTGCGCGTGGTCGCACACCTCGTAGAAGCCGAAGTGCGACATCATGCACGGCAGCCATTGCTGGTAGGCCGCGGCCCGGAGGGTTTTCCAACTCGCATCCGAGAGCACCGGATTGCTGCCGGCGCCGGTCATTTCCACCCACAGGCCCGGCCGCGAGCGCATGGCCGTCGCGCATTGCTGGCCGAGGTGGTGCACCAGGATCGCCAGCACATGCTGGCCCGGGCCGACCTTCAGCCGGTGCGTGTCGAAGGTCTTGTAGGAGACCTCAGCCGGGGCCGTGCCGCGTTCGACCAGCACGCCGTCAAGATGCAGCTCGTAGGCCGTGTCGGCCGCGATGTGCAGCGTCAGTTCACCCGCCGCCGTGAACGTCCGACGGAAATACGCGTAGCAGTTGCGCCAATCCCGCCCGGCCGGGTCCGGCAGCCAGATCCAGCGCCCTTTGACGTCCGTTTTTGGTGGCAACGGGCAGAGCAGGTTCCCCGAGGCGAGGTCATCCGCGCTGAAGCCCGCGCGTTGCAGGACGTTGCGAATGGAAGCGTCGGCCGGCGGCGGATTCGTCATGTAAGAGGGACGAGCGCAACCGAAAACCGGGTGATGGGCAATGCCTTCAGAGGGATGGCAACCGGTGGAAGTGGCGAGGCTGCAAGCAGGCCGGGGACTATTGCTCGCGCCAACCTGGGATCAGGCGTGGGAAGAGAACCAGGTCCAGGATGGCTCCGAGTGCAACGCCACCTGCGTAGGCGAGGAAGTCGAGCGGGTCGAAGGTGGAGCCGAAGAAGGGATGGCCGAAATATTGCGAAGCCTCCACACAGCATCCAAAGCCAAATACCGCACAGGCGCGGAAGATGGGGGAGCGGATGAACTTGTTCGGGACCAGACTCAGCAACAGAAAGAGCATCATCGGCAGGACAATGTCGATCAGGTAGCCGTTCACGAAGGCGGGGGCGGGGCCCTGATACTGCTTCCCCGTGACGAAGTGAAGTGCGGCAACGAGCAGCGCGATTGCAACGATGCCCCCTCGTTTTGTCATCGACGACTCCTGGTACGAAACTGGAACCCGCAAAGGTTGGGTTGGGCGGGGTGCATGGGATTCATTGATCAATGCTCCCAGAAGGGGGCGGGCGGCAACGCGGAACCTGCAAAATGGGTTTCATACCACGAAATGACGCAATTCCTCGTTCGATCACGACTGGCCCAGCCTGGCCAATAGCACTTGCGGTTGGGCATTTCTTCGACCTCCGTCCACAAATTTGGTGTAGGCCTACAAAAGCCGGATTACGGGCAGATATTGTAATACATCCGCCTACACTGGCTTGGAAAAGCGTGGCGTCCCCACGGGGATTCGAACCCCGGTTCTCACCGTGAAAGGGTGGTGTCCTAACCGGGCTAGACGATGGGGACTAACCGCGGAGCCGGGCAAGGTAGGTCGCGCACCGCACCGCGCAAGGCAAAACTGTCCGATGCGCGGGAGATTACAATCCCCCCGTTGGATCAAGCCGCTGCGACGGAACCTTTAGGCTGTCTGCCGTCGCGCGTTGCTTGGCTCCTTCTCCCCGCCTCCGGCAAGGCTTCGGGGGGCACGACCGCCATCGCTTCCTGGCGATCCAACCCGACTGAAGCCCCGCGCTACGTCACGATCCGGGCGGGAGGCGCGCTGGTCGTTACCGCCCTTTCCAGATTGTAATGCCGCCGGTTGAAACCAATTTCGTGACCCTGCATGAGAATCATCGTCGCGGTGGCAGGGTTGGTTTCAGCGCAAAAACTTCGACTCAGCGCGGCCCTGGCCGGGCATGAAGTCGGGTTCGTGGATGTCCAGGCCGCACCCGACCAGGCCAGGGCGGCCGTGGCGGAGGCGGAGGTGATATTCGGCAATGTTCCGGCCGGGTGGCTGGCGGGCGCAACGCGGTTGCGGTGGGTGCAACTCGATTCGGCCGGCGTGGATGCGTACCTGGGGCTCAATGCCGCGCGGCCGGGTGTGCTGGTCCTGCTGACCAACCTGAGCGATTTCTACGGACGCGCGGTGGCCGAGGTTGCGCTGGCCGGCATCCTGGCGTTCTACCGCCAGCTTCCCCGGCTTATGGCGGGGCAGCGCGAGCGGCGTTGGGTCAAAACCGAAGTGGAACCGGGGGTTGGCCAGCTGCACGGCGCGCAGGTCCTGGTGCTGGGCACAGGCGCGATCGGCCGGAGGCTCATGACGCTGTTGCGCGCCTTTGAATGTGAAGTGCGGGGATTCGCCCGGCGTTCGGCCGACGCGCAATTGCACACGCTGGCGGAACTCGACGCGGCGTTGCCTTCCGCCGCCGTGGTCATCAACACGCTGCCGCACACCCCCGAAACGCAGGGTCTGCTCGGCCGCGAACGGTTGGCGCGCTTCGCGCCCTCGGCCCTGCTGGTCAACGTCGGGCGCGGCTCGGCGGTGGACGAGGCCGCACTGGTCGAGGCCCTGGACGCCGGCCGCCTGGGCGGAGCCGTGCTCGATGTCACCCAGGTGGAGCCATTGCCGGCGGCCAGCCCGCTCTGGCAGCATCCGCGGGTCATCCTCACGCAGCACACGGGCGGCCGTTTCCCGCGGGAGTCCGAGGCGAAACTCGACGTGTTTCTGGGCAATTTCGCCCGGTTCACGCGCGGCGAACCATTGTCCGGCGCGGTGGATCCGGCGCGCGGCTACTGACTGGCAGTGGTGCCACTCAGGCAGGTCGTAGGCGTCGAAAACGTAGTGCCGGTCTTCAGCCGGCACTGGTCTGGGCGAGCATCCCGGCCGCTCCCTTTCAGGATAGCACACCATGGCCGAGCCGAAGGAAGAGCCGAAGGGGTCAATCCTGACTTTTATAAGTGGGGTCCGGGAATGAGTGGTTCGCGTGAACCGCCGGGATTGAGCCATTGGGATGAAAGATGCGGT
>JBIJDP010000584.1:0-2648 GCA_044344065.1 Opitutaceae bacterium | reverse complement strand
GCTCGTGCTTTGCCTTGGCGACGAGGCCGGCATCGTGGTCCGGCGCGCGCACGGTGACACCACCACGATCGCCGGCACCACGCTCCCCGCGGAGCTCAGCCGCGAACTCTTTCTTCGCACCGGAACCATCACCTCGCTCACCGTCACCCTCACCGCAGACCAACTGACATGAAATTGTTCTTCACCGAAAAACTGGGCTACGGCCTCGGCGACACCGCCAGCAACTTCGTCTGGGCGCTCATGATGAACTTCATCATGTTCTACTACACGGACATCTTCGGCATCACCGCGGCGGCGGCGGGCACCATGCTTCTCTTTGCGCGGAGCACGGATGGCGTGGTGGACTTCTTCATCGGCGCCATCGCCGACCGCACCAAGTCAAAATGGGGGCGCTTCCGTCCCTACCTCGTGTGGTTGTGCGTGCCGCTGGCCATCGCGTTCGTCCTCGCGTTCACCACGCCCAACCTCAGCCCGGCTGGCAAGCTCGTCTGGGCCTGGGTCACCTACAATCTGCTGATGCTGCTCTATTCCGGCATCAACATCCCTTACGGCGCGTTGTCCGGCGTGATGACGGATGATCCCCTGGAACGCACCAGTCTGAACTCCTACCGCATGTCGCTCGCGCAGATTGGCGGCATCGTCGCCAATTCGAGTTTCATCGTGCTCATCGCCAAATTCGGCGCCGGCAACCAGCAGTTGGGTGTCCAGCGCACCGTGCTGCTTTTCAGCGTTGTGGCCGTCGCGTTGTTTCTGATTGCGTTCTGGACGACCAAGGAGCGCATCCATCCGCCCGTGGGCCAAAAGACCAACCTGCTCCAAGATCTCAGAAACCTCTTCCAGAATCGCCACTGGGTCGTGATGTTCGCCACCGGGATCATCAACATCACCTTCGCCGTCGTGCGCGGAACCGCGGGCATCTACTACCTCCAGCGCTACCTCAAACTGGATGCCGCCGGCGACGCCAAGTCCTTCTACAAATGGGAAGCGGGACAGGCGATTGAAGTCCTCTATCTCGGGCAGGTGGGGACTTATTTCCTGCTCAGCGGCCTCGCCATGATTTTCGGGGCGATGATGACCCGGTTTGCCGTGAAGCTCATGGGCAAGAAATGGTCTTTCATCATCAGCCTGGCTCTGGTGGCACTTACGGCGATTCCTTTTTACTTCATCAAACCGGACCAGATGCCGCTGGTTTATGCCTTCCAGATGATCGGGATGATCTTCGCCGGGATCAACGCCACGCTCTTCTGGGCCATGGTGGCTGACACCGCCGACTATCAGGAATGGAAATTCCATGTTCGCACCACGGGCGTGGCATTTTCCGCCACGACCTGCGCGCAAAAGGCAGGCATGGGCATCGGAGCGGCGATCGCCGGCTACCTGATTTCGTATTTTGGTTACGACCCCAAGGCCGCCGCGCAAAGTCCGGAGGCGATCCGCGGCATCCTCCTGCTCCTCAGCCTCATCCCCGCCGGCGGATTGCTGCTGCTCTCGGCCTTCTTCACGATCTACGGGTTGAGCGAACCCATCTGCAAGACCATGCGCGAGGAACTGGCGGCGCGGCGCGGCGCATGAAGATTCGCAATGACTGGTTTGAACTCAGTGTTTCCCCTTCCACAGGCCGCGTTATCGCCTATGGCCCGGTCGGCGGCCCGAACGTGCTCTGGCAGAACTCACGCGCGCCCGAAACCCCGGTGGTATTCCCCGGCTGGGTGAACTGGGGCGGCGACAAGGTCTGGATTTGGCCCGAGGAGGATTGGGCCAAATGGAATCCTGAAACCCGTCATCCGCCCGGCGACCCCAGCCCGGTGCCGCACGAGGTGGAAGGCGACGGCCGGTGGCTGCGGATGACTTCGCCTCTCCTGCCGAACTACGGCCTGCGCATCGTGCGGGACATCTCGCTGGCGCAGACTGGCTCGCGGGTCACGTTCATCAACCGCCTGGAACAAGCCGGCCCCGGTCGACTCGCACTGCCCGTGGGCGTGTGGACCGTCACGCAGATTCCCGCCGCGCCGCAAATCTACGCGCGCCTCTCCCCGGACGCCGAGACGTCCGGCTACGAGTCCTTCCCCGGCACGGCCTGGCCGAACATCGAGCGAAACGGCAGCCTCGTGACTTTGCACCGACCGGCTTCACCTTGGCAAAAAGTCGGACTGGACGCCCATCTGCTGGCCGTTCCGGTCGCCGGGCATCTCTTCATCGCCGGCACTCCCGCGCCATCCGCTGGACCGCAGGCCCGTTTCCGGCGCGCCCAGGTTTTTTCCGATCCCGATGATTCGCCCTTCCGGTTTCCCGGCTTGCCGCCCTACGTCGAACTGGAATTCACTTCTCCGCTCCAGCAATTGTCGGTGGGTCAGTCCGTGTCACTCACGGTCACTTGGGAACTGCTTCGTCTCGCGGGGGATGGGTCCGAGGCGGGCGAGCGTTTTGCCGCCTATCCATCCTCCCCTTAAGGTCGCTGGAACAGGAGTGGAAAGACACGCGGGACCGGGAGCGTGCTCAGGATCATCGCGCACAGCAGCGAGCTGGCCAAGCGACAGCCGCAGCCACCTGTCCGGACACCGGCAGCGTCATCTTCCACGGCGAAGACCCCGTGACCGGGTCCACTTTTCTGAGCCACTTGGTGCGTTAGCCCGGGGACTTGGTTGAGG
>JBIJDP010000583.1:0-2650 GCA_044344065.1 Opitutaceae bacterium | reverse complement strand
ACGCCGGAGCCGAGGCGGTTGTCCGTCTGGCCGCGGTTGAAAACCGTGATGGCCGCGCCGCGGGTCTGGAGGGCCTTGACGATGCCGGTTGAGATCTGGCCGGTGCCGCCGATGAGGAGGACTTTCATGGGAGTTGGGAGGGAGAACGCTCAACGCTCAAGCGGAGCCGGCTTTGCTACACGTTCCTGATTCCCTGAGCGTGGAAAGTTGAACGTTAAACGTCGAGCGTTCCCGCGCTTGTGCGCGGTTCGGCTCAAATCTGCCAGTCCGTCGTCCGGCCGTCGGTGGACTCACCCTCGACGAGTTCCTCGCGCTTCTCGCGATGGCGGACGACGAGTTGGTCGCCCTTGTAGTAGGCGACGGACCGCGGCGGGATGGTTTTCATCAGCCACACGTTGGAGCCGATGATCGAATGCTCGCCGATGTGCGTGTCGCCGCCAAGGATCGTGGCGTGGGCGTAGATGGTGACGTGGTCGCCGATCTCGGGGTGGCGCTTGACGCCCTTCACGGGATTGCCGGCGCTGTCGGTCTCGAAGGATTTGGCCCCGAGGGTGACGCCCTGGTAGAGCTTCACGTAGTTGCCGATGATGGCGGTCTCGCCCACGACCACGCCGGTGCCGTGATCAATGAAGAAATGCGTGCCGATGGTGGCGCCGGGATGGAGGTCGGTACCGGTGCGCTCGTGGGCGTACTCGGTGAGCATGCGCGGGAGGAGCGGAATCCCGAGCCCATAGAGTTCATGGCCTAAGCGCTGGAGGGAAATGGAAAGCACGCAGGGGTAGGCGAGGATGATCTCCTCGATGCTGCGGGCGGCGGGGTCGCCGTGGTAGGCGGCGGCAACGTCGGTCTGGATGATCTGCCGCAGGGCGGGCAGGCGGTTGAGGGCGGTGGTGGTCAGCTCGGTCGCATTTTTCGCCGGATCCGCGGTGTTCGCGAAGCGGAGGCTTTTTTCAATCTCCGTGGCGAGCCGCTGCTCGATCCGGACCAGGAGCTGATCCACCAACGCGGGCACCTGCTGACGCGTGACTCCGCTGGATTCGAAGAACCCCGGGAAGATCAGATGCATGTAATCCGACGCGAGCTGCTGCACCGAGTCCTGCGTCGGCAGGTTGACCCCGTCGAGATGGTTGATGCCGCCGTCGCGTTCGTAGGAGGCGAGCAGGGCCTGCTTGATTTCTTCGTGGTGCATGGCGGCCGTTGATGGGACGGCACCTGCAAACGCTTTCGGGCGGCGTCAGGCGAGACTTAAAAAGACACTCAGGTCGCCACTTCCTGGCGCGCCTTCTCCGCGAGGGCGGTGGAGATGTAGCGTTCGCCGAAGCTGCAGCCGACGGTGACGATGTTCTTGCCGGCGAACTCCGGGCGCTTGGCGACCTGGATCGCAGCCCAGACATTGGCGCCGGTCGAGATGCCGCCGAGGATGCCGTCCTGCAGCGCGAGCTGGCGGGCGGTTTCAAAGGCGTCGTCGTTGCTGACCTGGATCACTTCGTCGATGATCTTGGTATTGCAGTTCTTCGGGATGAAGCCGGCGCCGATGCCCTGGATCTTGTGGGGGCCGGGCTTGCCGCCGGAGAGCACCGGGCTGGCGGAGGGTTCAACGGCGAAGGTCTTGATGGCCTTGCGCGACTTGATCACTTCTGAGACGCCCGTGATCGTGCCGCCGGTGCCGACGCCGGAGACGAAGGCGTCGATGTTGCCCTTCGTGGCGGCCCAGATTTCCTCGGCCGTCGTGCGGCGATGAATCTCCGGGTTGGCGGGATTTTCGAATTGCTGCGGCATGAAGCCGCGGTCGCCCTGCTGGGCGAGGATGTCATTGGCGCGGGCGATGGCGCCCTTCATGCCCTCGGCACCCGGCGTGAGCACGATCTCGGCGCCGAGCATGCGGAGCAGCACGCGGCGCTCGACGGACATCGTCTCGGGCATCGTGAGGATCAGTTTGTAGCCGCGGGCGGCGCAGACGAAGGCGAGGGCGATGCCGGTGTTGCCGGAGGTCGGCTCGACGATGACAGTGCCCTGTTTGATGCGGCCTTCGCGTTCGCCGGCCTCGATCATGGCGCGACCGATGCGGTCCTTGACGCTGGCCAGCGGGTTGAAGAACTCGGCCTTGACGAAAATATTGGCGGACAGCCCGGTCGCGATGCGGTTGAGCTTGATGAGCGGGGTATTGCCGACGGTGGCGACAATGTCGTTAAAGATCAGTGAGGACATAAGGTTTATATAGTATTATTGGGGTGAGATGCGTCAAGAATTAGGAAAGAGTTTCTTTGTCATCAGTGGGCCGAGGGTTCGGGTGGAAGATCAGATGTGATACATCTCGCCGGTATCCTTGGCGGCGAAAGTGTCGAGGGTGTAGCTCCGGGCTTTTTCGTCGAGGGTGGTGCGAATCTCCCCCCAGGCTTGCTTAAGCTTGCGCCCGGAGCGCCCGGCATGGTTGCCGCTGAACTCAAGCAGTTCGCCATCAATGGTTTTAACGATATCGTAGAGTGAGATCTGATCGGGTGGCCGGGCGAGCATGTAGCCACCTTGGATGCCACGCTTGCTGGTGATCAGGCCGGCGTTGCGGAGTTCGCTCAGGATCTGGGCTAGGAAGTTGGAGGGCACGGCTTCGACCTTGGCGAGGTGCTCGATCTGGGAGAGTTGCCCGGTGCCA
>JBIJDP010000582.1:0-2651 GCA_044344065.1 Opitutaceae bacterium | reverse complement strand
CGGCAACGACGTACCGCTGGCCAACTACCTCGCGTTCCGCGACGAGGTTTTCGCGGGATGATGACCTGACTCAATTGCAGGAGCGGCTATATGCCGCGAAACTCCAATCCCATCGCGGCGTAAAGCCGCTCCTACAGTTCACTCCCATGCCCTCCGCACCCACCAAACGCGAAGTCGTCTCCGCCGTGCTGCGCGGTGAGAAACCGCCCTATGTGCCGTGGTCCTTTTGGTTCACCGGCGAGGCGTCCGACAAACTCTGCCACCACTACGGCATCGCCCCCGCCGACCTCGACGGGCACGTCAACAGCCACATCCTCGGCCTTGGCAGCCAGATGCGGGCCATCGAGCAACTGGACCACGACCGCATCCGGGACCGCTTCGGCGTCGTGTGGGACCGCTCGCAGGACAAGGACATTGGGATGGTCGAGGGCTGCCTCCTGCCCGAGCCGACGCTCGACGGCTACCAGTTCCCTTCGGTGAGGGACCCGCGGATCTTCGGTCCCATTGCCGGCGACATCGCGAAATCCCCGGACCGCTTCCGCATGTTCGCGATTGATTTCTCGCTGTTCGAACGCGCCTGGTCGCTGCGCGGGATGGAAAACCTGCTGATGGATTTCATCGAGAATCCGCAGTTCGTGCACGACCTCCTCGACGCGATCACCGACCACAACCTCGAATTGATCCGCCATGCGCTCGAGTACGACATCGACGCCGTGTACTGCGGCGACGACTGGGGCCAGCAGCACGGTCTCATCATGGGCCGGGCCGCCTGGCGCACGTTCATCCAGCCGCGGCTCAAACGCGTGTACGCCGCGGTGCGCGGGGCGGGCAAGTTTCAGGTGATTCATTCCTGCGGCGACGTGGACGAGTTGTTCGATGAACTCGCTGACATCGGCGTGAACCTGTTCAACCCCTTCCAGCCCGAAGCCATGGATGTGCGGGCGCTGCTTGAGCGCTACCGCGGCCGCATCGCCTTCTGGGGCGGACTCTCCACGCAGGTCACCCTGCCCAAGAAGGGCGTCGCCGACGTCCGCGCCGAATCCCGGGACCTGCTCGCGCGCGGCAGTGCCGGCAGCTACGTCTTCGCCCCGTCCCATGCCGTCGAGGGCGACGTCCCGCTCGAGAACATGCTGGCCTTCATCGAGGAAGCGCACCGGCAGCCCGGTTGCACCGGATTGTTCAACGTGCCGGCGCCGCGGTCCTGAAATGAGCACACCAGGCCACAGCCTCTTACTGCCCCGCGAAGTCGAGGCGGCGCTCCGCAACTGGTGGGACGGCGGCAGTCAGGAGCATCCGCTGATTCATGCCACCACGCTGAAAGAAGGTGTGATCCTGCCTTCGACCCCGGACCTCAATCGCCACTGGCTCGATCAGGATTACATTATCGACCGCAAGATCCGGGAGATCGATGCCACCGAGCACCATGGCGTGGCCGTGCCGTATCATTACGTGGACCACGGCTCGAGCGCCATGGCCGGCGTGATCGGGTGTCCCTTGGTGTTTGTTGATCCGGAGACCATCTGGGCGAATCCGCGCTTCGACACCCTCGACCAAGTCCTCGACGCCACCTTCGGCCTCGAGTCGCCGGTCTATGCCCACATCCGCGAAATCACCCGGCGCAGCACGGCCCTCGCCCGCGGGCATCACTTCGTGGCGCCTCTTGCCCTCGAAGGGATGAGCGACCTCATGGCCGCGTTGTATGGCGGGGAGAACTTCATGATGGACCTGATCGACCGGCCGGCGGAGGTCATGCGTGCGATGACGCGGCTGAAGGAACTCTGGCTCCGGGCCTTCGCCGACATCGGCAATCTCATCAAAACCGCCGGCAACCCCGGCGGCATCGGCTGGGTCGGCATCTGGTCTCCTGGCACCACCTTTCCGCTGCAGGAGGATGTGTCGTACAGCATCTCAGCGGAGATGTTTCGGCAGTTCCTGATTCCGCACATCCGCGACCAGATCGCCGCGATGGACTATTCGTTTTTTCACGTCGACGGCCTCGGCATGATCCCGCACCTCGACGCCTTGCTGGAAATCCGCGAGCTGCGTGCCATCCAATGGCAACCGGGCGCCGGCCACGAGCGCCTGGACCAGTGGTACGGGTTGCTCCGCAAGATCCTCGCCGCCGGCAAATCCCTGCAGGTCTACGCCCGCGCCGAAGAGGTTGAGCCGCTCGTGCGCCACATCGGCGCCGATCGTCTCCTCGTCATCGTCCGCGACTCCACCCGCGACGAAATCCGCCGCCTCGCGGATCGTTATCCGCTGCCCGTGATGTAGGGCGGGGTCTCCTCCTTCGCCGGGCCTACGGAGGACAGGTCCGAACCCCGCCACGGTAGCCAGCCCGCTGGCGGGCGCTGATTTGGTGTGCGCAGGTCGTATGAGCGAGAGCAGGCTACTGCCTTACGTAGCGCGGTGCTTCAGCCCGCGTTCGGCACGCTTTACCGACAGTTTGGCTCTCCCGAACCAGTGCCGGCTGAAGACCGGCACTACGATTCGTAGCGCGGTGCTTTAGCCCGCGCTGGATCACCGGCGAGCACAGGCTGAAGCACGGCGCCACGATCTTGCCGTCCCCGCCGGCCCACTCGTAAGCTCCGGCATTCCTCCGCGATGGACCCAGCCGCCCGTTCCTTCGCCCTTTCCCTCATGCTTGCCCT